>CAXNGP010000379.1:0-3007 GCA_964201845.1 Pirellulales bacterium | reverse complement strand
GGCCTCGCGCTGGCATGGCTCGGCGTCTGGGTGGGCGGGTTCTCCGCCGCCGCCACCAAGCTCCCCAACTACATCCTGCCGGCCTATCCCGCGGCCGCGCTGCTCGTGGCGGTCGTCGCGGTCGAGGCCGCCCGCCGGGCCGCCGCGAGTGGCCGCTGGCCCCACCCCCGCTGGGCGGCCACCGGCACGCTCGCCCTCGCCTTCGGCGGCGTGGCGACGATCGCGACGGTGATCATCGCCGCCCGCTACGGGCTCCCCGGCGCCGAGCCGGCGGCGATCGTGGGCGTCGTGCCGCTGATCGGTGCGGTCGGCTGCTGGTGGCTTGCGACCCGTCACCGGCCCGAGGCGGCGCTCGCCTGGTTCACGGGCACGGCGCTCGTCTACACGGCGCTGGCGGTCGGCCCGGCAGCCGGCCAGATCGCCAGCGCCAACGCGATCCCCTCGTTCGTCAGCGGCCTCCGGGCCGACGGCGAGGCGGCCCGCGTGGGCACCTACATGATCGCGAGCCCCAACGTGGTGTTCTACGCGACCGGGCACGTGAACCAGATCGTCAGGGACGACGCCGACGCCGCCGCCCGGTTCCTCGGCTCGGGTCCCGACGCGGTGCTGCTCGTGCCAGCCGACAGGCTCGCGGCCGTCGAGGCCGTCCTGCCGACCGGCTACGGCGAGCTGGGCCGCGCCCGCCCGATGTTCCGCGACGAGGACGTGGTCGCGATCGGCCGCGTCGCGCCGGCCGACCGCACCGCCGGCGGCGGGGAGGTGGCCCGATGAACGAACCGTCATCCTTGCCCGACGCGGCCACCGTGCTGCGGCGGCCCGTGCCCGAGCGGGCGGCCCGCGGACTGCTCTCGGTCGTGATCCCCTGCCACAACGAGCGGGACGTAATCGAGGCCACGCATGCCCGGCTGGTGGAGGTGCTGCCGGCCACAGGCATGGACTTCGAGATCATCTACATCGACGACGGCAGCCGCGACGACACGCTCGAGAGGCTCGCCGCGATCGCCGCCCGCGACGGCCGCGTGACCGTGATCGAACTCTCCCGCAACTTCGGCCAGCAGGCGGCGATGTCGGCCGGCCTGGCGGCCGCCCGCGGCGCCGCGATCGTGATCACCGACGCCGACCTCCAGGATCCGCCGGAGGTGATCCCGGAGATGGTCGCGGCCTGGCGGGCGGGCGTGGACGTGGCCTACGGCCGCCGCCGCCGCCGCGCCGGCGAGACGGCCTTCAAGCTGGCCACCGCGAGCCTCTACCATCGCCTGCTCGCGCGGCTCATGCCCTACCCCATGCCCGTCGACACGGGTGACTTCAAGCTGATCGACCGGGCCGTAGCCGAAGCGGTCGTGGCGCTGCCGGAGAAGCGCCGCTACCTGCGGAGCCTCGTTCCCTGGGCCGGCTTCCGC
This sequence comes from Pirellulales bacterium, assembly GCA_964201845.1. Lineage (GTDB taxonomy): Bacteria > Planctomycetota > Planctomycetia > Pirellulales > UBA1268 > QWPN01. Next base: position 1,607 of record CAXNGP010000379.1, on the reverse strand, counting down.
CACGAGCCGGTCTGGTACGACCGCCAGCCACGGGCGGCCGGGGAGACGAAGTATTCGCCCTGGAAGCTGCTGAAACTCGCAGGCGACGCGCTCGTGCTCTCCTCCGACGCGCCGCTCCGGCTCACGTGGGTGGCCGCGGCGGCACTGGCGGTCACCGGCACGCTGGCCACGACGATCGCCACGCTCTCCACTTGGCTCGGCCCGCCCCGCGAGGGCGTATCGCTGGCGGCGATCACCGCCGTCGCGAGCCTCGTGGCCGCCGTCCAGACCGCGGCGGTGGCGATCGTGGGTGAATACGTCGCCCGCACCTACCGCGAGGTGCAGGGCCGGCCGCCGTGGGTCGTGCGCCGCACGATCGGCTCCGTCGCCGAGAGCCGTTCGAACTCACGGGCCGCTTAGTGGACCGCCGGAGCATCGCACTCCGCCCGCGGATCACTCCGTCCAACGGAGTGGGTCGCTGGAGGTGAAAGCCTCCGTCGCTGGGATATTTCGCGCATCCCGGGTTTCCGCTCCGGCGTCGAGCGAGCGAAATCTCCAGGCTCCTTCGGCTTCCACCCCCAGCTTCCCTGCCGCGCATCAATGGGCCAGCGAGGGGTTGCCCGTGCCAATCGAGCCGGCCTTGATAGCGAGCGAAGGCAGGATGCCGAGAGCGAGCTAGCACGGAGCGACCGAAGGGCAGGATGCCCTGAGGGAGCGTCCGGCGAGATGGCACGGGCAACCCCGAGCCCGCGTCACTTGGCGAGCGCGGCCTCGATGGCGCCCACGAGCGCCGCGTCGTCAGGCGAGACTCGCGTCTTGTACCGGCCGGCCACCTTGCCGTCCTTGCCGATCAGGAACTTCTCGAAGTTCCAGCCGATGTCGCCGGCCGGGTCGGACGTCTCGGTGAGCACCTGGTAGAGCTTCGGCTTCGCGTCACCCTTGACCGTGATCTTCGAGAACATGGGGAACGTGACGTCGTACTTCGAGGTGCAGAACTCCTTGATCTGCTCGTCGCTGCCCGGCTCCTGGGCGCCGAAGTCGTTGGCGGGGAAGCCGAGCACCACGAAGCCCTTGTCCTTGTACTTTTCGTAGAGGGCCTGCAGGCCCTCGTACTGCGGTGTGGCCCCACAGCGGCTGGCGACGTTCACGACCAACACGACCTTCCCCTTGTAGGAGCCGAGGTCGACGTCTTTCCCGTCGATCGACTTCATCGTGCCAGAGAGCGGCAGGTCAGCCCGGGCCGAGGCGGCCAGGGCGAGCGTCGAGACGGCGGCGAACAGGACGAACAGCTTCACGAGTGACATGGCGGGATCTCCGAGGTTGGCGTGGACGGGAGCGGCGAGCGGGTTGCCCGCGACCACCGCATTAGAGACCCGGCGCCGCCAACGGGCAAATCCGCGTCAGGTGGCGGGCTCAAGCGGCGTCCAGTGATCGAAGGTGGCGGCCTGCCCGCGGTGCTCGCCGGCGGCGTCGGCCAGGTTCCAGACGATCGCCCGCTCGATCCGGAACCGGCGGCCCGTCTTCGAGATCCGGATGCCGGAATAATCGTCCACGAAGCCGTGCTCCCGGGTGCGGGCGAGGAGCCGCGCCCGCTCGTCCCGGTGCACCGGCTCGGCCGTGAGCCGCGA
>CAXNGP010000378.1:0-3020 GCA_964201845.1 Pirellulales bacterium | reverse complement strand
GATCGTGACCGTCACGCTCGTCGGTGGCGGCAAGGTCACCGCCACGCTCCTGCGGCAGTCGGAGGAGGGCGTGGTGCTCGACCTCGGCTACGAGGTCCTGCAGATCCCGGCCAAGCGGGTGCTCGACGTGCGGCGGGAGGACGAGGCCGACGAGCCCGCGCGTGCCGCCGAGCGGGGCATCTTCCGCACCGGGCGGCTCGAGGCCCGGGAAGTGCCCGAACTCGTGAAGCGGTTCGGCGAGGCCGTGGTCATGGTCCGCAATCCCGGCGGCCTGGGCACGGGCTTCCTCACCAGCCGCGAAGGCCATCTCGTCACCAACTACCACGTCGTCGAGAACCACACGCAGCTGCGGGCCACGATGTTTCGCCGCGTCGCGGGCGCCGGGCAGGCCGGGTTCGAGAAGGTTGAGTTTCGCAAGGTGAAGATCGTGGCGCTCCAGCCGCTGCGGGATCTGGCGATCCTGCAACTCGACGCCGCCGAGGCCGATGGCCGGCTGCCGGAGCCGGTCGTGATCAACGACCGCGACGACCTGCGGGTGGGCGACATGGTGTTCGCGATCGGCAACCCGCTCGGCATGGAGCGGAGCGTGACGCAGGGGATCGTCAGCAGCACGACCCGCACGATCGACCAGCTGCGGCTCATCCAGACCGACGCCGCCATCAATCCGGGCAACAGCGGCGGCCCGATCTTCAACGCCCGGGGCGAGGTGGTGGCGGTAGCCTGTGCCGGAGCCGCGGTGTTCGACGGGCTGGCCTTCGGCATTCCGGCCTCGGAACTGATTGACTTCCTCGTCCACCGCGACACGTATCTGTTTGACGAGTCTCAGCCCCAAAACGGCGTCACCTACCTGCCGCCGCCGTACCGGCCCGGGAAGCCGGCCGCCGTGGCTGCTCCCTGACGTTTCGACACGATCTCCGAGGGCATCATGCCGCGTGAACGGCGAGAACTGGCGGCCGGGAAGCCGGTCGCATGTTTGGTGGTCGGTTGGGCGGCGATCTGGCTCGTGGCGGCCGCCCAAGCCGCGGAGCTGCGGCCCTCGTGGGAGTGCCTGCCTGCCGACACCGCCCTGATGGTGCGGCTGCCGAAGGCGGCCGAGTTCGTCGAGGCCATGCGATCGAGCACCAAGTTCGGCGCCATCGCCCTTCGGCCCGACCGGCTCGAGGGGCTGTGGCGGATGCTCGTCGAGCAGGCCGGCGAGGTCGAGACCACCGTCGACGACACGTTCTTCTTGTTGTCTTCGGCAGCAGGCTGGGAGCAGGGGCTCGAGAAATACGGACTCAAACTGGCCGACCTCGGCGCCGCCTTCCAGGGCGATGTCGGCGGCGGGTTGGTGGTGCGCCGGCGGGATGGTGACCGGCCGCCGCTCGCGATGATGCTGGCCTGGGCGGAGCCCGGTGAGGAGGCCGCCGGCCGCGTGATGGCGGCGGTCAAGCAGCGGCTCGAGGAGGTGGGCGACCGTGCGGCGGACGGCCCGGCCGTGCGGCGGATCGATTTGGAGCTGGCGGGGCACGAGGTGATTTCGGCGGTGACGCCGGTGATGACGCTCGATCTCAGCGAGGTCGACGGCGATGGCTCGCCAGACGACGGCGATGCCGCCGCGGAGGATCCGGACCGCGCGCGGAAAATGCTCGAAGAACGGCTCCGCGCGGCCAAGCCCGTGCAGACCGGTGAGACACACGTCTTCTTCGCGCGACTGGGAGGGCGGCTGCTGTACGGGAACATGTCGGTGGGGGGGGCAACTGCGGGCGACGGGCCGCCGGATTTCGCCGCGCTGGGCGGCGGCGAGGAGGCCCAGCAGATTTTCGGTGGCTTTCTCGCCGCCCATGATCGAGACGACGAGCCGGCGCTCGCCCGCGTGCTCCGCGAGCCAGCGCTGGCGGGGGCTGCGCTTCAGGGCGTGCCGCTGGTCGAGGTCGTGGTCATGCCCCGCGTGTTGCAAGCCCAGGATCCCGATGCGGAGGCTGGACCCCGACTCGCTCAGGTCGGCCTCGACAATCTCGGTGGCATCGCCTGGCGGCAGGCCTTCGCCGACGGTTGCTGGCGGTCGACCATTGCCGTCACCCTGCCCGCGCCCCGGCACGGCCTGCTGGCCATGCTCGACCAGCGGTGTGACGCCTGCGACGTGCCGTCGTTCGTGACCCGTGAGGCGGTCGACTTCACGCAGATCTCGCTCGATCTCGGGGCCGCCTTTCGCACGATCCGCGAGGTGCTCGGCGGCGACGCCTCCGCCGAGCAGTTGACCAACATGCTGAACGTCGCCGACGTGCAGGCCACCGCCTGGGTCGGTTCCGACGTGGCGACCCTGCTGTCCGGGCTGGGCAGCCGCCACTGGATCCTCTCCTTCCCGCCCCGGATCGCCGCCGCCATGGCTGAGGCCCGGGTGGCCCGAGGTGCCGGCGGCCAAGGCGACGCCTCGCCGTTCGCCATGCCTTCCGCCGACAGTCTGGCGATGGTGTGGGAAGTGGTCGACGAGGCGCCGGTCCTCAAGCTGCTCGGGCAACTCGCCCCGTTGGCAGGTGGCGAGATCAAGGAGGAGCAAGGCTTCCGCGGCCTGCGGCTCCCCGGCGACATCGCCATCTCCATCGGCCGCCGCCACCTCGTCCTCGCGCTTGGCTCGGGCACCCTGGAGAAGGTGCTGAACTCGATCCGCAATCCGCCCGAGGGCGACGTGTCGTGGAGGGAGAGCGAAACGCTGCGGCGGGCCCGCGGCCTGATCGACCTTTCGCCGGCTCGGATGTTCGCCGTGGGCGACGCCTCCGCCACCGGCGGCATGCTCGGCTCACTCCGGGAGTTCGTGGCGGCGCTCGAGCCGGGCGACGTGGAGGAGGATTCGCGGGAGCTGCTGGCGGCCGGTCAGAAGCTCCTGCCGACGGCGGCCGAGATGGAAGGCATGTTCGGCGTCAGCGCCTCGGTCCTGCGGATGACCGACGACGGCCTGGTGCTCGAGTCGGCCTGGGAAATGCCCGCGCCCTGAGGGGGCGGGCACCCGGACGAATCCGTCAATAAAAGCCCCCCGGCGC
>CAXNGP010000377.1:0-3026 GCA_964201845.1 Pirellulales bacterium | reverse complement strand
CGGCCGCTCGCGAGGAACCCGGTGTTGGGATCCTGATCGACGATCATGCTTCGCAGGGCCTTGCGAATCGGAACCCGATAGGGCCCGAAGTTGGGATCCTCACCCGAGGCCAGGAGCACCATCACGGCCATGCCCGTGACGCCCGGACCGGCTTGGCCGTCCTTCCAGGCCCCCGACGCATCCTGGGTCTTGAGCAGAAAGCGGACGCCGGCGTCGTAGATCTCCCGGACGTCGCGGGGCACCGGATCGCCGTACCGCACAAGCGGGCCATCGGCCACCGCCAGCCCCGCCACCATGGCCGTCCAGGCGAGGGTGAGCGTGAAGGCGAGCGCGACGCCGCCGGCCGCGCGGACGACGTCGAGCGGGCCGAGGCGGGTCGGCCATGACAGGTGGCGGTGCATCAGGGAACCTCCTCGCCGGCCGACGTGATGACCATCTCCAGAATACCCTGCTCGACCAGCATTCGCTCGACCGCCTCGGGTTGACCGGCCTGAACCGTTCGCCGCTGCAGTTCGGCCCACTGCCGTGGGTCGAGGAGCGGCCGCACCACCCGCTCGCCGGCCCGGCCGAGCCGGGCAAGCACGAGCATCCCATACAAGCTCGTGGGGTCGCGGGCCTGACGTTCGTCCTCGAACACCGCCAGTGGAGGAACGTCGGCAAGGAGCAGTTCCACCAGTGACTGGTGCTGGCGGCGGGAGAGGCCGAGCACGGTCTCGTCGAGCTGGCCGAGCCCCAGCCGGACCATCGCCTCCCAGCGGGTCGCACGCCGGCCGGTGATCCAGTCTGCCAGCCGGCGCTGCTGGTCGGATTCCAGGATTCCGACCTCCACCACCGACACGAGCGAGTCGTGGTGGAAGGCGCGGTCGATGAGCCCGCGGCACCGAATCGCATCCTGCTGCATCGCCTGAAGCCGCTCCTGTTCGACCGGCAGCCGCTGCCTCGCGATCCGCTGGCCGACATACTTCCACCGCACCGCGTCGATCGCACCGGCCACCCGCCTGAGATCGCTGGCCAGCGCCAGATCGAGCAACTTCCGCTGCTCCGGTGAAAGTCCGCAGACCTGCTCGAGGCGGGCGATGCGAGCCTCGCCACGGCGGCGGAGATCGGTCAGTTTCCCGAGCACGCTGTCGTCGGCGTTCGGCGCCGCCCGGTTCACGACGACCCCGTTGTTCACGATGACGCCGTTGTTGATCACGACCCCGTTGTTGATAACCACCGCCTGGTTGGCACGGGAGCGGCCGAAGACCTGCTGGTCGAACAGCAGGCCGAGGTCGTAGTCCGCCGGGCGGACCAGGCCCATGACCTGGACGTTTCCCGCGGGCGCGAATCGAACCGTTTCGGCCGGCTGCGCAGCGTCGGGCACGTCACCGACCTGGTCGTCGGCCGCCCACGCCCCGCTGCCACGGGCCGCCATGACCAGCGCGACGGAAAGCCCGGCGGTCAGCCCGCGACGATGGCTCGCCGAGCGGGGCGTCATCGCGGCACCTCCACGGCCCGCGCCCGCCAGGCAGCCGCCGTCTCGGGGTCCAGCACGGCGGCGACCGCGTCGGGCACTCCCGGCGGCAGGCGGGCAAACGTGATCCTCTGACGCAGCGCCATCGCGGCGACGCTCTGCCACTCGGGCCGCCACCGCTCGGCAAGCGCCCCGGCAACCGCTGTCCGCTCGCGGTCGTCGAGCAGTGCATCGCGATCGACCGCCTCGACCATGACGGCGATCGCGGCCGCCTTCTGTCGCGCGACGCGGCTGGCGACCTCCTCCGCGTAGACCACGGCCACGTCCGGTCCGGCCGCCTGCTCGAGGGCCCGCTCGAGGACCGGCTCGATGCCGTTGGCCAAGGGCGCGCGGCCGGCGGCCTGATCCTCGACCATCTTTCTGCCCGCCGCCAGGACGGCGGCCCGCTGAGCCGGCTCGAGTCCCGGACATGCCTCCCGCACCCGCGACAACTCCCGCACGAGCACGGTCTGGGCCCGCGCCCGGCGGGCTTGGGCAAGCCTGACCTGCGCCTGCTGGCGGCCGTCGGCCTGCCCCTCGGCCGCCGGCGGGGCGGCCGCGGCGTCGTCGCCCCACCAGGGATCGATGCCGCCCAAGGATTCGCCGCCGAAGGGCTGAGCAACCCCCTGAACCACCACCGCGTCGCCCCGAACCTCGATCGCACCCTCACCCTCGATGACCAACTGCACCTGACCCTGCAGCGGCGCCGGCAGGCAGGCCGCCACCAGCACCGCCGGGGCGAACAGGGCGACGCGGCTGCCGCGGACCAGCATGGCCGTCATGGCCGTTCTTTCTCGAGGCGATTGAAGTAGGCGTCGAGGCCGGCGCGAAACTCATCCGGCAGCACCCGACCGGAGACACCGGTGGCCTGTTCGTCCTCGCCGCCGGCTTCGGCCGCCGAGCGGTTGCCCGCGCCGACGAGCGCGAGCGCTGAGTCGCTCGTGGTTCCCGTGGCGCCGCCGCCGGGCGTCCCCCCGCCCCCTCCCCCGCCGCCACCTCCGCCGCCGTTCGAGCTGGCGGCCTGGGCGGCGAGCAACAGTTCGATGGCCTCCGTCTCGGCGCCGATCGCCTTCGGGCCCGTGTCAGGGGCGCCGAGGATGTCGGCCGCCTCCACCATCACCTCTTCGACCTTGTCGAACAGGCCGAGCTCCTGGGCGAACTGCCGCTCGCCTTCGGGCTCCTCGAGCAGCCGGTCGACGATGTCCACGATCCGGTCGGCGAGCCCCTCCTGGCGGTCGGCGAGCGCCGCGGCCGTGGCGGCAAACGCCTTCGGATCGACCGCGTCCTTGGCTTGCTGCGCCACCCGGGTCTCCTCCCGGAGATTCACCTCCTCCTCGAGAATCTTCATGGTCTCGAGCACCACCTCGGGAGGCACGCTCTCGCGCGGTTCCCCCTCACCCTCGCCCCCCCCGCCGCCGTCGCGCGGCGGCACGAGGTCGTCGGCCAGCCGATCGAAGGTGTCGGACCAGAACTCGGCCTGCGTGATCGACATGCCGGCCTTGGTGGCGACGTCGTCGGCGAGCTGCCTGAGGCT
>CAXNGP010000376.1:0-3032 GCA_964201845.1 Pirellulales bacterium | reverse complement strand
CGGGGCCTTCTACTCGGCCGTGGCCCGAGATCGGCAGCGGCCCGCCCGCGTGGAACTGGCCCGACTCACCAACCGCGAGCTCCACAACACCCTCGCCGACCTGGTACGGAGCTTCCGCGGCGGCGTGCCCACCGACGACGGCCGCCGGGGCCTGAAGGGGGAGTATTTCTCGGGCAACAACTTCGACCGCAACACCGGGCTCGTCTTCGAGCGGATCGATCCGGGAGTGAACTTCGACTTCGGCGTCGAGGGCCCCGACCCGGAGATGTTCCGGCCGCACCGGTTCTCGATCCGCTGGACGGGCACGCTGCTCGCGCCGGAGACGGGCACCTACGAGTTCGTGGTCCGCACCGAACACGCCGTGCGGCTGCGGCTCAACCAGTCCTGGTACGAGATGCCCTTCCTCGACGGCTGGGTGAAGTCGGGCACCGACAACGAATACCGCGGCAGCCTGTTCCTCCTCGGCGGCCGCGCGTATCCGCTCACGCTCGAGTTCTCGAAGGCCAACCAGGGCGTCGACAGCCAGCAGCATCCGCCGGCCGGCCGCGCCGCGATCGCGCTCTTCTGGAAGCCGCCGCACGGCGTCTTGGAACCGGTGCCCGAGCGGTGCCTCTCGCCGCAGGAGGGCCAGCCGCTGTTCGTACCCTCCACGCCCTTCCCGCCCGACGACCGGAGCATCGGCTACGACCGGGGCACGAGCGTCTCGCCGGAATGGTTCGCGGCGGCGACGGCCGTGGCGCAGGAGACCGCCGACCACGTCGTGGCCCACCTCGAGCACCTCGTGCACGTGAAGCGCGACGCCCCGGACCGGGAGGCGAAACTCCGCGAGTTTTGCGGCCGATTCGCCGAGCGGGCCTTCCGCCATCCGCTCGCCCCCGAACTCAAGGCGCTCGTGGTCGATCGCCCCTTCGCCGACGCCCCCGACCTCGACACGGCGGTCAAGCGGTCGGTGCTGCTCACGCTCCAGTCGCCCCGATTCCTGTTCCGCGAGCCGGCGACCGGCGCCGGCGATCCGTTCGTGGTGGCCGCCCGGCTCTCCTACGGCCTGTGCGACTCGCTGCCTGATGGAAACCTCTGGGACGCGGCCGGCCGCAAGCAGCTCGGTCGGCCCGACGAGGTGGCCTTCCACGCCGAGCGGATGCTCGCCGACCGCCGCACGCAGGCCAAGCTCCGCGACTTCCTGCTCCACTGGCTCCGCGTCACCGAGCCCAGGGAGATCATCAAGGACTCGTCGCAACACGCCGAGTTCACGCCGGAGGTCGTGGCCGACCTGCGGACGAGCCTGCTTCTGGCGGTGGACGAGGCGCTCGACGGCCGCAGCGACGGCTTCCGCCGGCTCCTCACCGCCGAGGAGGTCTGGCTGAGCGGTCGCGTGGCCCCGCTCTACGGCGCCACGCTCTGGCCCGACGCCCCCTTCCGGCCGGTCCGGATCGATGCCGGCCGCCGCGCGGGCGTGCTCACGCATCCCTACCTGATGAGCCTGCTGGCCCACGCCGACGAGTCGTCGCCGATCCACCGGGGGGTGTTCCTCGCGCGGAGCGTGCTGGGCAACGTGCTCAAGCCGCCGCAGGAGGCGATCGTGCCGCTGGCTCCCGACACCCATCCCGACCTCACCACCCGCGAGCGGGTCACGCTCCAGACCGAGGCCGTGGCCTGCCAGACCTGCCACACGATGATCAACCCGCTCGGCTTCGCGCTCGAGGAGTTCGACGCGCTCGGCCGCTACCGGGCCGAGGAGCGGCAGGGCGGCACGGTCCGGCCGATCGATGCGACCGGCTCGTACCAGCCCCGCGAGGGGCCCGAAGCGACCTTCCGCGGCGGCCGCGAACTGGCCGCCTACCTCGTCGACAGCCCCGACGCCCGCGAGGCCTTCGTCCAGCAGCTCTTCCACGCCCTCGTCCGGCAGCCCGTGCGGGCCTGGGGCCCGGAAACCCTGCCCACCCTGACCCGTTCGTTCGGGGATTCCGGCTGCGACATCCGCCGCCTGGCGGTCGATATCATGAAGGTGGCCTGCTTCCCACCGGAGACATCCCGATGACCCAGCGCCTCACCCAGCGCCTCACCCAGCGCCTCACCCAGCGCCTCACCCGCCGCCGGCTGCTCGAGCGGCTCGGGATCGGCTCGGCCGTGCTCCCCTTTCTCGGCAACCTGCCGAGCCTCGCCGCGGCGGCCGCCGGGCCGAAGCAGCGGCTGGTGATCGTGTTCAGCCCCGACGGCACCGTGAAGAAGAACTTCTGGCCCGAGGGCGAGGGCCCGCTCGCCGACCGCGAACTGCCGCGGATCCTCCAGCCGCTCGCGGCCTTCAAGGACCGGCTGCTCACGCTCCAGGGCGTCCACAACAAGGTCCGGGGCGACGGCGACGGCCACATGCGGGGCATCGGCTGCCTGCTGACCGGCATCGAGCTGTTCCCGGGCAACGTCCAGGGGGGCGGCGAAACCCCGGCCGGCTGGGCGAGCGGCCGCTCGATCGACCAGGAGATTCGCACCTTCCTCCAGAGTCGGCCCGAGACGACCACGCGGTTCGGCTCGCTCGAGTACGGCGTGCTCGTGCCCAATCGGGCCGACACCTGGACCCGGATGGTCTATGCCGGGGCGAACAAGCCGGTGACGCCGATCGACGATCCCTACCAGATGTTCGACAAGCTCTACGGCCAGAGCCGCGACCGCGAAAGCCTGAAGAGCGTGCTCGACGAGATCCACCAGGACCTCGCCGCCGTGTCGGCCGCCCTGCCGGCCGAGGATCGCCGGATCCTGGAGGAGCACGCGGCGCTCGTGCGGGGCTTCGAGCAGGAGCTCGCGGCCCACCGCGAGCAGGTGGCCCACGCCGTGCCCACGCTCGAGCAGGGCATCCTTGCCGAAAACGACCACATGCCGCGGGCGAGCCGGATGCAGATCGAACTCGTCGTGGCGGCCCTGGCCGCCGACTTCACGCGGGTGGCCACGCTGCAATACACCAACTCGGTCGGCCAGCCGCACATGAAGTGGATCGGTGTTGAGGAGGGACAGCACGACCTGTCGCATGAGCCCAATTC
>CAXNGP010000375.1:0-3033 GCA_964201845.1 Pirellulales bacterium | reverse complement strand
CTTAAGGAATCCGCCGACGCCGCAGTAGAGATCCTCGGTGTTCTCGCGGACCACGACGAAGTCGATGTCCTTCGGGCCGCGTCCCGCCAGCGGCGTCTCGACGCCCGGCAGCAGCTTCACGGGCCGGAGGTTGATGTACTGGTCGAGCTTGAAGCGGAGTTCGAGCAGCAGGCCCTTCTCCAGGATGCCGGGGGCGACACCGGGATGGCCGATCGCGCCCAGGAAGACCGCGTCCTTGGTCCGCAGCAGGTCGAGGCCGCCCTCGGGCACGATCTCGCCCGTGCGGAGATAGCGGTCGCCGCCCCAGTCGAGCGGCTCCACATCGGTGGAGAAGCTCTCGAGTTTCGCGACGGCCGCCAGCACCTTGAGGGCCTCGGCGGTGACCTCGGGACCCGTGCCGTCTCCGGCGATCGTGGCGATTTTCAGCGTCTTCCCGGCCATCGTGTTTGGTCGCTCCTGGTGTGTTACCCGTGGAGTTTACCGGCGGAAGATGCCCACGCCAGCGACCCTGGCTGCGCCCCGGGCTCGGGCTTCGCCGCGTCAGCTCGCCCGGCGTCTGGTGACGCGGGCTCGGGGTCGCCGGACCCTGTCGCCCGGACGTCTGGTGACGCGGGCTCGCGGTTGCCCATGCCCGATCGCCGGACGTTCGCTGCGGGCCTCCCGCCCTTCGCTCGCTCGATGCTGCCCTCGCTTCGGCATCCTGCCTGGGCTCGGCCAGCAACGCCGGCTCCTGGGCACGGGCAACCCCGAGCAGTCCAACGTGGGGCCAGGAAGGAACATTCGGCGCCCGATTCGTCTGAACGGACGCCGGGCGCCACAACGCGCACGAACACGGCCGCCCGGAGGTGCGGCCGCCGGCCGGGGCCGAAGGCCCGAGGGCCGCCAAGGCTGCAGGGGGCATGGATGCCCCTGCAGCCTTTTATCAATTGTTGCTGAAATCCAACTGCTTGCCCGACTTCAGGCCGAGCGGGTTCTTCACGAACCCCTGGCGGCAAGCGTCGCAGAGGTCGAACCGCATCGAGCGGGCGTTGGCGTCGGCCGCGACCCGCGGGTCGTCGCAGTCGTCGAGTTGCTCGAGCAGATCCTGCATCTCCTCGAGATGGTCGGCCTCGTCACCGAAGTCCTCGAGTTCGGCACAGCCGCAGGGGTCGTCCTCGACGGCCGGAAAGACCTCGATCTTGACGACGTGGCGGACGTCCGCGTGAGGGTGAATCGGTCGCTTGCAGACATCACACGAATAGTGAAGCATCGGGTTCTCCCAGCCAGTTGGCATCGATCGCCGACGGCACCGCCTGCCCGTCGCTTGGTTTCATGTCTTGAGTGTGACGCCCCGTCACGGCCAAGGCAAGCCTGCGGATCATGGGCTCATGGGCGTGGCCCGACGCCGAGCCGAGTACCGCCGCTCGCCGGCCCGCGGCGCCCGCATCGCGGAGTCTGCTTGGCGGCCGGGAACGCCCCCGGGTAAACTTGCGGACCCGTGGGTACCCGGGCGCCTCGCTCCGCACCGCAGGAGATTCGCAAGCATGTCAGCGATCGCCGCTCCCGCGCCGTCGCTCGGCCTGAGCGTGCTGGTGCTGAACCGGTCGTTCGTCGCCGTGCACGTCACGAGCGTTCGCCGTGCGCTGACGCTCTTGTTCCGTGAACTGGCCGAGGTCGTCCACGTCGAAGAGGGCCACTACGGGGCCTATTCGTTCGATTCGTGGCGGGAACTCTCCGCGCTCGAGTCCACGTTCGACGACCCCGAACACGACTGGATCCGGGGGGTCGGATTCCAGTTGCGGGCCCCGCGTGTGATCCGGCTCACGGAATGCGACCGGGGGCCGCGGCAGGGCCTGCGGTTCAACCGCCGCAACGTCTTCGCCCGCGATGGCAACCGCTGCCAATATTGCGGGGAGCATTTCCCGCTGAGCGAGCTGTCGCTCGACCACGTCCTGCCCCGCAGCCAGGGCGGCCTGACGAGCTGGACCAACATCGTCTGCGCCTGCGTGGCCTGCAACGTCCGCAAGGGCGGCCGCACGCCCGACGAGGCCCACATGGCCCTGATCCGCGAGCCCGTCAAGCCGAAGCGGAGCCCGCTGTTGTCGCTGAAACTCGGCAACCCGAAGTATTCCAGCTGGAAGAACTTCGTCGACCGCGCCTACTGGACGGTCGACCTCCGCTGAGGCTCGTCCACCGCCGACCGGAACCCGCCGCGGCTCGCGGGCCTCAGCAGAGCGGATCCTTCTTCTCGGTGATCACCGGCAGTTGCGGCGACATCTCGGCGTTGAGTTCCTTGAAGTCCTTCCACTCCGCGGGCAGGTTGTCTTCATGGAAGATCGCCTCGACCGGGCATTCCGGCACGCAGGCCTCGCAGTCGATGCACTCGTCGGGGTGGATGTAGACCATCTTGTCACCCTCGTAGAAGCACTCGACCGGGCAGACGACCACACAGTCGGTGTACTTGCAGGCGAAACAAGGCTCGGCAACGACGTGCGTCATGACCACGATCTCCTGGAGTGCGAGAGTGCTGGCTTGCGATTTTTCGCAGGAACTTGAACGAGGGCTGCAGGTGTCCAGCCCGACGCGCGGCATCCTAGGCAGGCCGCGAAAACCTGTCAACGAATCTGGAATCGGCAGAAAGGGGCCATTTTCTGAAGCCGTTCGGCTGGCGTTGGTCGGACGGACGGGCAGCCCGTATCATCGAGAAATCCGGCCCCTCCCCGGCCGCCGTGCGATTTTCCTCCGGGGCACCTCCCTCCGTGCCGCAGCGCCCGCCACCCCCCGGCCACGGCCCCACCGACCCCGATGACCGGCGGCTGGTCGAGGCCTGTGTGGCCGGCACACCCGGGGCCTGGGCCGAGTTCCTCGACCGGTTCGGGCCGCTGTTGGCGCACGTGGCCGAGCGGACGGCCTCCCGCCGCCGCACCCCCCTTTCGACGGCCGACCGCGACGACGCCGTCGCCGAGATCGTGCTCGAGTGCCTGCGCGACGAGTCCGGCGTTCTCCGCAAGTTCGCCGGCCGCTCGAGTCTGGCGACATACCTGAGCGTGATCG
>CAXNGP010000374.1:0-3041 GCA_964201845.1 Pirellulales bacterium | reverse complement strand
ACGGCCGGCTCCGTGCATAAAAGCCCCCTTGCGCAAGCAAGGGGGATGACGCTGGCCATCACCCACGACGCCGTAACGCCTCATATCGCCACACCGCCTCGTCAAACGCCACACCGCCACGTCAAACGGCATGGTTCGCGGCATCCCCCCGGCTCGCGCCGGGGGGCTTGTATGCGACAGGGATGATGCCCGCCAGCACCTCAACATGCGCGTTCAATCGCGCGGGCCATCCTGACACTCCGTCACATACTGCACGACGGCTTGTAACGCTCGCTCGTCGTAGATCCGACGCCGGCTACAACCGCGCGTCCAAATCCTGCGTGCCGGGGTTGAGTCCGCCGCCAGCGCCCGAGCCGCCCATGTCTTCAGTTGTCGGCTGACGGTGGCAGGCTGATGGGTCGGGGCCGAGACGACGACGTGCACGTGCTGGGAGCGGCAACTGACTGCGAACAACGTCCACTCGCGGTGCTGACAGTGTCGTGTGATCGTCGCAACCACCAGCTCGCGTTGCGTCAGCCCGAGCGAGACCGCGGAGCTGGCGAGTCGATGGCCCGCGGAGATCGTTAACCGGAAGCTAGGGGCGCGGAGCACACCGCGGTTGTCGGACCAGCCGCGGTCATCTCCGGGCAACCACGAGCCGTACGTCGTCCAGGTCAGAAAAAAGGCCAGCGGCTCCGGCAAAAAGGGTTGGTTGGAGGCCATGTCCAGATAGTGTACGCATGTACCCATACGCGTCAATCGCGCATAAAAACCCCGTTGCGCAAGCAAGGGGGATGACGCTGGCCATCACCCACGACGCCGCGGCGCCGCGGGTGGCCACGTCGGGTGCCACACCGCCACGTCAAACGGCATGGTTCGCGGCATCCCCCCGGCTCGCGCCGGGGGGCTTGTATTGACCACAGCCCCACCCCGCGCGACAGACCCCCATGCGACAGACCCCCGTGCGTCGGCCCGCAAATCGGCCTCGACCCGGCTTCCCCCGGTTCGCTAGGCTGCGGAATCGGATTTGTTCCGCATCCGCGAAAGGATTCGCCCATGCGTCTGCCGCTGTCTGCCGCCCTCCTGGCCGTGCTCGCCACCGCCCTCGCCGCACTGCCCGCGGCGGCCCAGGTCGCCCTGCCGCCGTCCACCGAAGAACTCCGGACGGTCGTGTCGGCCCAGACGGTGCTCGACGAGTTCGGCGGCCTGCAGATCGAGTCGATCCCCCCGGCGATGCTCAGCACGGCCCAGGGCATCGCGATCTTCCCCAACATGATCAAGGGGGGCTTCATCCTCGGCGTCAACTACGGCAAGGGCGTCTTGCTCGTCCGCCGCAGCGACGGCTCCTGGAGCCCGCCGGCGATGGTCACGATGGGCGGCGGCAGCCTCGGCTTCCAGGCCGGCGTGCAGGCGGCCGACATCGTGCTCGTGTTCGCCACGCCCCGCAGCCTCGAGGGCATGATGCGTGGCGAGAAGGTCACGCTCGGCGCTGACGCCAACGTGGCCCTCGGCCCGATCGGCCGCTCCGCCAACGCGGGCACCGACGCCCGGATGGGCGCCGAAATCTATTCCTACGCCCGCTCCCGGGGCCTGTTCCTCGGCGTCTCGGTCAACGGGGCGAGCCTGTCGCTCGACCCGAACGCCAACGCGATGCTCTACGGTCGCGCCGGCATCACCCCGGCCGACATCTACGAGGCCAAAGGCCTCGCCTACCATCAGGAGGTGGCCTCGCTGATCAACGACGTCACCGCACGGTCCCGTCCACCCCAGGGCCAGGTGCCGGTACCGGGGAAGACGGCGCCGACCGCCCAGCCCGTGGCGGTGCAGCCCATCGCCGCGCCGGTGGCCGCCGCCCCGGCGACGCCCGCCCCGATCCCGGTCACCCCACCACCCGCGGCCCCGGCCGCGCCGGCTCCCTACGCACCCCCCGCCGCCCCGGTGACGCCCCCGCTCGTGCCGATCCGGTGACGGAGGCCCGCGCACTCCGTTCGAACCGGCCGCTCTTCAGCCGGCCGTCCATTGCCGCCACTTCCGCTTCAGTCGGAGGCCGATGCTGCGCAGGGCGTCGGGCGCCCGGTCGAGCCCCAACAGCCGGGCCGGGCCGCGGCGGCGGGAGACGCGGTCGACCGGCGTCGTGAAGATCTTTTCGAACTGGGCCAGGATCGCGTCCGCGTCGGCGCACCGCGGCACGCGGTCCCCCCGATACCAGGGCCGCGCGAGCATGCCTGCGTAGATGGCCGGGTCGCGGTCGGCGGCCACGACGCGATCCACGAGCAGGTCGAGGGCGGCCGAGGCCGAGACGCCCGGGCCCGGTGGCGTGTCGTGAAACGAGAGAAAGCTCCGCGTGTCGAAATCGTTGCCCACGAGCGGATCGCCCCAGTAGACCGGGATCGTGTCCACGAGCATCGGCTCGGCCACCTTCTCGCTCGTGTAGCCGGGGTGCGACTCATTCTCGAAGGCGATGTTGAACCGGCACTCGGCCAGGAAGGCCCGCTTGTCGGCCACGCGGCCGCCCACGTTGTTGAAGAGCTTGCCCCCCGAATCCACCCGCTTGTACCTGGAGAGCCGCCGAAAGAACTCGTTGCGGGTCTTGCAGAGCGGATTCGAGACCACGAACCCGCAGAACCGCGGCCGCGCGGCCAGGATCGCCTCCACGTCGGGCGGCGCGACCGCCGGGCCGCCGGCCGGCAGGCCTTTCACGAGCCGGGGCGGATCGATGTAGAAGGGCCAGTGCGGCAGGCGGAAGTGCCGCGGGTGGTCGGTGTATTCGAAGCTGAACGCCCAGTCGGTCGAGAGCCAGTCGGGGGCGACGTTCTCGCCGGTGTAGAAGATCCGCACGCAGTCAAAGCGGCGGTGGTCGTGGCGGCCGCGGCCGATGCAGGAGTGGATCAGAAAGTCGGGCTCGGCGACGAGTTCGATCCGCCAGCGGGTCTCGAGCAACCGCGTGAGGAAGTTGTCGCGCGGGTCGAAACTGTCCCAAAAGCCGGCGAAGCCCAGGCGGATCGGGGGCCGGGAGTCGGGGCGATCCACGGCGGACGGCGAGGCGTGATCCACAACCCTAC
>CAXNGP010000373.1:0-3046 GCA_964201845.1 Pirellulales bacterium | reverse complement strand
CTGCTGGCCAGCAAGTTCATCAACTGCCTGATGGAAGACGGCAAGAAGAGCGTCGCCCAGGGCGTCTTCTACCGGGCGATGGAGATCGTCGCCAAGAAGATCACCGACGTCGAGCCGATCGAAATCTTCAACCGCGCGATCGAGAACATCAAGCCGGCCGTCGAGGTTCGCTCGAAGCGGGTGGGTGGTGCCGCCTACCAGGTGCCGATGCAGGTCAACCGGAACCGGCAGCAGTCGCTGGCGATCCGCTGGCTGCTCCAGGCCGTTCGCGAGAAGAAGGGCCGTGGCACCCACGAGAAACTGGCCGAAGAGATCATCGCCGCTTTCAAGCGCGAAGGTGCGGCGGTCACGAAGCGTGACAACGTCCACCGCATGGCGGATGCCAACAAGGCGTTCGCACATTTCGCCTGGTAAGACCAGGCGAAATGCTCGCTGCACGCCGGCAATGCCTTCCCTGGCCATTGCCGGCTGCTTCGGCCGCTACGCGGCCAAGATGCCTCCTGCATCCGTCTCGCCTGGTAAGACCAGGCGAAACGCTCGCTTCACGCCGGCAATGCCTTCCCTGGCCATTGCCGGCTGCTTCACGTGGGCTGCTGGCTTTCTGGCGCTGCTGCTCATCGCGGCGACTGCCACGGCGCATGACGTTGCCCCCGACGCCATCACGCCGCTGCTGGCCGTGGATGCTGAGCGGTCCGAAGGCCTCGCCGAGTTTCAGCCCGGCGGGCACGGGAAGTTCTTCGTGACCGGCTGGGACGACGCCGACAAGCGGGCGGCCTGGCCGATCACGGTCGCCGAGCCCGACGACTACGCCGTGCGGGTGCTCGTCCGCCGCACCGCCGGCGGACGCCCGATCGTCGTCGAGGCCACGGCCGGCACAGCGACCGTCTCCGCGGTGCTCGCGGCCGACGACACCGGCTGGCAACGGCTGCCACTCGACGGCGTCCTCCCGCTCGGGCCGGCCTCCCGGGCGCTCACGCTCCGCCTGCGACCGGCCACGGCCGGCGAGGCCTTCGCGGCCGATGTGCATGCGGTGGAACTCGTGCAGCCAGCCGTCCGCAACGCCCTCCACGCCCGTGCCCTCGCCCTCCGGGCCGACACGGCCTGGCTGCGGAGCGCCCGCTACGGCGTCATGGTGCACTGCACGAGCGAGTCGATGCCGCTCGCGGGCCCGCCACAGCCCTATCCCGAGGCGGTCGCGGCCTTCGACACCGAAGCCTTCGCCGCGGCGATCGAAAAGACGGGCGCCGGCTTCGTGGTGTTCACGACGAGCCATGCGCGGATGTTCTTCCCGGCCCCGCTCGAGGCGCTCGACGCCGTGCTCCCGGGCCGGACGGCCAGCCGCGACCTCGTGGCCGATCTGGCCGCGGCGCTCGGCCGCCACGGGATCAAGCTCATGCTCTACTTCCACGAAGGCGCCGGGAGCGATCCGGAGTGGCTGCGGGCGTCGGGCTTCGATGAGCCCGACTCCCGGCGGTTCTACGCGATCTGGCAGGCCATGATCCGCGAGGCCGGCGAGCGGTATGGCGAGCGGCTGGCCGGCTGGTGGTTCGATGACGGGGCCGTGAGCTATTACCCGCGGAACCCGTCCTGGGAGAGCCTCGTGCGCGCGGCCAAGGCGGGTTTCCCCGGGCGGCTCGTCTGCTTCAACCGCTGGGAGTTGGCGAGCCCCACGGAGTTTCAGGATTTCGATGCCGGCGAAGGCTGCCTCGACCCGCGGGGCGGCGAGGGCCTGCTCCCCCGCGGCGACGACGGGCGGTATCCGTCGGGCCCGCAGGCGGGCCTGCAGGCGACCGCCTGCCTCGTGGCCCAGGCCGCGTGGGTGCACGACCGCCGCGACGCCGCCTTCCATCCTCCCCGCTGGAACGTAGCCGAGTTGGCCGATCTGCTCCGCGAGTTCGCGGCCCACGGCAACGTGCCGATCTTCAACCTCGAGATCGGCCAGGGGGGCGAAGTGTCGCCGGAGGCGGTCGAGATGCTACGGCGTGCCGGCCAAGCGACCGGCGAATGAAGGCCGGTCAGCGCCGGTCGATCAGTCCTCGCCGGCGCCGAGGAACTGCCGGCGGCGGTAGGCCGAGGGGCCGCCGCCGGGCTGTCAGCGATCCGCGGCCTCGATCGGCACCTCGCAGAAGGTCAACGCGGCGATGCCGTTGACCCCGCGCAACAGCCGTGACTGGCTCCACTGCTTGCTGTCCAGATAGGTGATCCGGTCCGCCGTGGCGGGTTCGGCCAACGTCAAGACGAGCCGCTCGTCGGTGGCCGCCGCCCGCCGCCAGGTCGTGGGTCGGCCACCGACCGTGAACTCGCCCAGCAAGTCGTCGTGCCAGGCCACCGGCTGATCGAACTCCAGGACGATCTCGTCGCGGCGCGGCGAGGTGAAGAACGCCCGGCGGAGGTTGGGCGGGGTGATCGACCCGACGGGCCGGGCCCCGTAGAGATCGCGTTGGATCAGCGGTGCGATCAGCCGCGCGAACTCCGCATACCCCGCGGCCGGGAAGTGGCAGCCGCCCGGTGGTTCGATGCCGAGTGTCGACATGACGCTCAGCCGGGAGAAGGCGGTCGGCAGCGTCCGCTGCACTTCGCGCAGGCGATTGTCGGAGCCATCGACACCCATCGAGCACGATTTGGGCCAGATCTGAAACACGTAGGAGTGCTGGACGTTGGGATAGTCCTCCTTCCAGCCGGCGGCCATGTCGCAGAACAAGGAGCGATAGGTCTCCCAGCCGTATCCGCCGGTCGGCCCATCAGCACCCTGATCGTTTTCGCCCTGATGCCAGAGGATCCCGCGGATCCCGTGGGTCAGCCGCGCCTCGCGGACCCGGGCGAGCAACCGCCCGTAGATCGTGGCGGGGTCGGTGGGATTGGCTGGATTGCGCTGGTGTTGATCGATCCGGGTGCCGCCGACCGCGCCGTTGATGATGCAGATCGGAACCTGCTCGCGCTCGATCAAGTGGCGGCCCAACTCCATCCCCCAATAGCCGATCTGGAGCCTGCCGCCATCGCCTGAACGGTGCCGTGCCTCGCCCCACTCCCGGGCGTGGGGATTGCC
>CAXNGP010000372.1:0-3050 GCA_964201845.1 Pirellulales bacterium | reverse complement strand
AGGATGCGCATCGGGACGAGCGGCATGGGGGAAGCTCCTCGGAAGGGCGGGCGGGGCCGGCTCTTGGCCGGTGCCGCGAAGGCCGCGGCGGTCGAGAGCATACGGCAAAATCCGGGGTGCTAGAATCCCTCGGGTTCCGCCCTCCCCCGTCGCCTCCGCGCCGCCCCTTCGCCGATGGACCTCCGCCCCGTCACCGACCCCGTCCGGAGCCTGCTCTACGTGGCCGGCGGCTGGACCTGCCTCGGACTGGCGGTGATCGGCGCCCTGTTGCCGGTGATCCCCACGACGCCGTTCGTGCTCCTGGCGAGCTGGTGCTTCTACCGCGGATCGCCGCGGATCCACGCCTGGCTGCACCGCTCCCGCTGGTTTGGTCCCACCCTCGACGACTGGCAGCACTACCACGGCATCCGCCGCGGCCTCAAGCACCGGGCGATCGTGATGGTCTTGGCCGTGATGCTGGCGACGCTGTTCTTCAGCGCCCTGCCTTGGTACCTCCAATACCTCACGATCGCCCTGGTGGCCTACGGCCTGTACACGATTTGGACGGTGCCCACGCTCCCCGACGACGCGCCGCAGGCGCCGCGGACGCTCGCCGAATAGCTGCAGGCGAGGGGTTGCCCGTGCCATCTCGCCGGACGCTCCCTTCGGGCATCCTGCCCTCCGGTCACTCGGAGGAAACCTCGCTCCGCAATCCTTGCTGCGCTTGGTTTCCTACGCCGCTCGATTGGCACGGGCAACCCCTCGCGGCCTAACGGTTCACGAACGGGCGTCGTGAACCTACTGTTCGATTTCGCCAGTGGGCTCGGGGAGGAAAAAGCTCACCGCGAAGCCAAGCAGGCAGGTCACCGTGCCCACGATCGCGGCGGCCGAGGAAAACTTGAGCGCTGCCGACTCGTAGGGCAACAGGCCGGCCACGAGCGAGGAGATCGCCGCCGCCGACGTACCCAGCATCCGGCCGCCGATATTGGCCGCGAAGCTTTCCCCCGTGCCCCGCAGGTGCACCGGAAACACGTGCGGCAGATAGTTGCCCCAGAAGGAGAGCTGGCCCACCGTCACGAGGCCGACGAGAAACATCCCCACCGACATCGTCGTCACCGGCAACCGCCCCAGCCAGGCCCACTCGAGCGGGATCTCGAAGAAGGTCGTGTTGGGGACCCGGAGGAAGAACCAGAACACGAGCGGCGTGAGCAGGAGCCCCGGGATCTGCAGGAGCCGCAACTTCCAGCCCCAGGCGATGCCGGCCGCCAGCACCACCGCCATCAGGCAGCGGCCCACGAGGCCGCCGATCTCCTGCATCTTGGTGTATTCGGCCGCGATCTTCTGCCCGTAGCGGGCGGCGGCCGGCTTGGCGACCGCGGCGAGCTTGGCGGGATCGGCCTCCCCCTTGGCCTTGGCCGCCGCGGCGGCTGCCTCACCGGCCTTGGCCGACGCCTCCTGCACTTCGGCCAGGCCCGGCACCATCTGCGGCATCTGCTGGATCGCGCCGAAGGCCACGCCCAACGTGCAGGCGAAGCCCAGCGCGGTCACGATCGTGGTGCGGCGGAGTTCGGGGGCGAACAGCGCGGCGATGCTCGGCCGCTTGAGGGTGCCGGCCGCCCGCTTGGCCGCCCAGATCGGCGACTCCGGCAGGAAGGGTCGGATCAGGATCAGCGGCAAGGCCGGGATCAGCCCCGACATCAGCGTGTATCGCCAGGCCTCGTGCTGGTGGTCGGCGCCGATCTGCCCGAGGAACGACAGCCATGACGGCAGCTGGATCGCCGGGAAGCCGGCGCCATATTGAATCGCGATCCCGTTGGCGACGGCCACCATCAGGCCGCCGATCGAGGAGAAGGCCTGCGTGTAGCCGAGCACCCGCTCCCGCTGCTTCGGATCGGGAAACAGTTCGGCCAGCCAGGCCACCGCAGCCACGAACTCCACGCACACGCCCACGAACACGAAGCACCGGCAGACGAGCAGCATCCAGAGATTCGTGGAGAAGCCGGCCGCGAAGGCGGCGAACGCATAGATGAGGATGCTCCAGGTGAGCACGCGGCGGCGGCCGAGCCGGTCGGTGAGGTAGCCGCCGAGGAGGCCGAACAGGCCGCCGCACAAGGCCGGCACGTAGAACAGCAGGCCCACCCAGCGCAGAAACCCCGGGCTGCCGGGCTGGAAGCCGCCCAGTTCCAGGAGCGCGGGCCGCGCGATCAACGGCAGCATCAGCAGTTCATAAATGTCGAACGCGAACCCGATCGCGGCGATCGCGCAGACGAGCCAGCCGGTGAGCGTGAGCCGCCCTGCCACGGCGGTGCCGGTCGAAGGCGGATCACGAGGGGCGGCGGCCATGCATCGTCTCCGGGAAGGGACGGGCCGGCGACGAAACGACACGTGCCGGTCAGGCCCAGAAGCCTACCGGCACGCGATCGCGGCGGAAACCTGACGAGCCCTCACTGCGGCCCGATCGAGGGGGGCCGCTTGGCGAGGAAATCCCGCGGGCCGCGAGTGGTGTAGTACGGATAAGCGACCGCACCCGTCGGCGGGCCGGCCGGCGTGATCGCGCCGTAGTCGGAGGCGGCCAGCGCCGCCTTCTCCTCGGCCGACAAGTGGTGCTTGGCCAGGCCGCCATAGCGGCCGGTGTGCGGGGCATGGCAGACGCCGCCGGGGCACTCCTTGCAGCCGCCGGCCTGGCAGCGGCCGTCGGGGCAGCCCTCGGGCGGACAGCCTTCCTCGCAGTCGCGGCAGTCGCCGCCGTGACCACCGCCGTTGGAATACGGCCCGTCGACATTGAGCAGGAACAGCCGATCGATGATCGAGCAGCCGGTGCTCGTGGCGGTGACTGCCGCGGCCACGACGAGGCCGAGGAGACGAAGACTGGCAGGCGAGCGATGCATGGGAGGGCTCCCGCTGGGCGGAGCGTGCCTGCCGGCGGCGAACCACCACCGGCGCACGCTTCCACGGTCACCGGTGGTATCGGTCGTGCCGCCCGCACCGATTGAGAAAACCCTGCGGCTGGCAACCTGGGCAACCGGCGAGCAAGGGTTGCGGGGGAGCCGTTTGGTTACCAAAACCCCCAA
>CAXNGP010000371.1:0-3055 GCA_964201845.1 Pirellulales bacterium | reverse complement strand
CCCCGGCTTGAGCAACCCCTCGGCGTTGTCGGCCACCGCCCGCATGGCGACCGTCCGCGACTCCTTCTCGACGATGTCGCCGGTGTAAAAGATCTTCGCGGAGAAGGTCTGCCCGGGCCAGGCGTCGCTCGTAAAGGTCACGGCCTGACCCATGGCCTTGGCGACCAGCGGGAGCTGCGCCTCGTAGATGTCGGCCGAGAGCCAGACCGTCCGTAGGTCGGCGATCCCGAGGATCTGGTTGGTGGGGCCGACGTGTTCGAGCAGGGCCACGTCCTTCGAGATAACCGTGCCGTCGAAGGGGGCCTCGATCGGGCAGTGGGCCAGCGCCTGGCCGGCGGCGGCATCGACCTTGGCGATGTCGTCGCGCGAGAAGCCCAGGATCTCGAGGGCGGTCTCGTCGGTGGCCACCCGGGTCTCGAGCTCCTGGACCGACTGGCTCGACATCACCGCCGCCTGGCGGGCGTCCTGGCCGAGCTGCTCGAGGAGCGACTGGAGCGTGGCCCGCGCGGTGTCCCAGGCCGCCTCGGCCTCGTAGATCTGCCGGGAGCCGACGATCCCCTCGGCCTTGAGGGGCGTGAGCCGCTCGAGGTTCCGCTTGGCGGCTGCGGTGGCGATGAAGGCCGTCATCAGCTTGTCGCGGTGCTCGCCCAGGGGCCGGCTGGCGAGTTTCCGCTCAATCTCTTCCACAGGCGTGCTGGAACGGATCAGCTCGATCAACAACTCCGTGTTCTCGGCCACCCCCTGGGCCCACTGGTCCTTGCGGCGGGCGAAGCCGAGGGCGAGCCGATCCTGAACGAGTTCGAGCCGGGCCTCGCCCACCTCGCGGCTCTGGATGATCGCCATCACCTGCCCCTTGGTGACTCGGTCGCCGAGCCCGACGAGTACCTCGTCGATGCGGCCCTCGACGAGCGGGAAGACGTGGGCCAGCCGGTCTTCGTTGAGCGTGATCCGGCCGGTGAGCGTGGCCGACTCCTCCAGGGGCCCGACCGCGGCCGGCACGATGGTGATCCCCGCCGCCGACCACGACTCCCGGGGGAACGCGATGGCCTCGGCCGCCGCCTTGCCCGGGGCCGGCGCGGGATCGCCGGCCGAGGCGGTCGCCTCCGCCGTCGGCTTGGGCTCAGCCGGCGCCCGCGGCGAGGAGCAGGCGCCGGTCGCGGCCATCAGGACAGTCCAGGCCGCCAACCGACCGAGGCCCGACGATCGCAGCGGCTGGGGCACGAGGCATGTCACGGTGTCGGCGACCGCTGGTGAAGGGGCCTGTTCAGAAACCATATCCGAAATGCCGCGGGCCCGCCTGCCGGGGAAACCCCGACAACGCCGCTCGCGGCACCCCGCGGCCGGCCCGACGCGCGACACGTTGGCGATCGGCTCGGCTCACGCGCCACCCATCAGCCCGGCGTCGAGGGCGAACTTCGTGAGTTCCGCCCGGTTGGTCAGGCCGAGCTTCGACATCAGCCGCGCGCGGTACGACTCGATCGTCTGGACGCTGAGATAGAGCCCGTCGGCGATCAGGACGCGAAGCGGCCCGGGCCGCGGCCGCCGGTGTCGCCATGCCAGGGCTGCGTCCGCAACCGCATGATCAGGCCTCCGTGGCGGAGCTCAGAGCCACTTGGCCACGTCGGTCCGGTAGGCCGCCAGGGCGGGCAACAGCGCCGACAGGATCGCGAGCCCGACGAGGAACGGCACGAGCAGGGCCTCGCCGAGCGGCGCCGCGGAGAAGAATCCGGCCGAGACGCCGGCGTTGGTGGTGATCAGGGGACCGATCGCCGCCACGATCCCGTGGCCCAGGAGCCACCCCACGAGCCCGCCCCCCACGGCCAGGATGATCGCCTC
Source organism: Pirellulales bacterium (assembly GCA_964201845.1). Taxonomy (GTDB): domain Bacteria; phylum Planctomycetota; class Planctomycetia; order Pirellulales; family UBA1268; genus QWPN01. The sequence continues at coordinate 1,219 of CAXNGP010000371.1, read as the reverse complement.
CAGGAGCACCGTCGTGAGCACGTGGCTCCGCCGGGCGCCGAGCGCCCGCATCACCGCCACGTCCCGGCTCCGCTCGAGGGCCGAGCCCACCATGCTCACGAGGATCCCGATCGCCGAGACGATCACGACGAGCGTCGTGACCAGCAGCAGCAGCAGTTCGAGCGGCCGGACGAACAGATCCAACAGCGTGCGGATCTCGCGGACGGGCTCCGCCGCCTGCCCGTCGCGGTCCTCGTTGATCGCGGTCTTGAGCCCCATCGCCAGGAGCTCCGGCGGCATCCCGCCGGGCGAGGCCGTCTGAACGAGGATCGCCGTCACCTCCCGCTGGTTGAAGGGCAGCGGCGCCGGTTGCGGTGGGTCGGCCGGGGCGGAGGCCTTCGTCGCCTGGGATATTTCGCGAGTCGCCTGTGGCGATTCATTGCCTTTCGGGGGCGAAATCTCCAGGGCTCCTCCGGCCTCCGCCCCGGCCTGCGCGGCGCTCTCGCCCTCCGACACCGGCTTGGCGTGTCCCTCCTGCAGGTAAAAACCCTCCATGTTCACGTACACGCCGCGATCCACCGGCGTGTCGGTGCGGGCCAGGATGCCGGTGACGGTGAAGGGATCGTGGACGAGGCCGTCGTCGGCGCCGTGGGTCGGCGAAAAGCTGTCGCCCACCGCCAGGCCGAGTTTGGTGGCCACCGTGCTGCCGAGCACGCCGCCGAAGAACTCGTCGTCGCGGAAGTTTCTCCCGGCGGCGAAGGCGAAGGGCCGCCCGTCGCCGACGGTGAGCGTGTCGAAGCAGGCGGCATTCGTGCCCACGACGCGGAAACTTCGGAAATAGTCCCCCATGCAGATCGGCACGGCCTTGGCGACGCTGCCGGCGTAACGGCCGGCGACGCCGTCGGGGCGGGCTTCGGCCGGGAGGAACTCCTGGTAGAAGCTCCAGGAGATGTTCTCGATCGGCTTGCTGACGAGATAGACGCTGTTCAAGACCAGCTGCAGCGGGCTGCCCTTCGCCCCGACGATCAGGTTGTAGCCGAGCCCCTGCCCCGAGGCGAAGGCGTCGCGGACGACCCCGCCGATCACGAGCGTGGCCACGACCAGCGCCACGCCGAGCGCCAGCGACAGGGCCGTCAGCCCGCTCGTGAACAGCCGCTGCCGGATGCTGCGCCAGGCGATGCCCAAGAGTGACATGCGATCAGACCTTGTGCCGTCCCGCCCGATTGAACTCCTCGAGCTT
>CAXNGP010000370.1:0-3056 GCA_964201845.1 Pirellulales bacterium | reverse complement strand
AGTCGAGCCCGTAGCCCACCACGAACTCGTCGGGGATGTCGAAGCCCACGAAGTCGGGACGGGTCGCAACCTCCGCCCTCCCCTCCTTCGCCAGGAGCACGAGCGACCGCACGCTCGCCACGCCGCGACGGCCCAGTTCCTCGAGCAGGGCCTCGAGCGTGCGGCCGGTGTCGAAGATGTCGTCGACGAGCAGCACGTCCTGCCCGGTCAGGTCGGGGAGCAGGTCGAGCCGAAGTTCCAGTTCACCGGGACGCGTGGCCGTGCCCCGATAGCTGCTGGCCCAGACCATGCTCACCTGCACCGGCCCCTCGAGCCGGCGGATCAGGTCGGCCACGAGCACGATACTGCCGGTGAGCACGCCCACGATGGTGAGCGGCCGGCCGCCGACCACCGCCCGCACCTCGGTGGCGAGCCGGTCGATGCCGGCGGCCAGTTCGTCGGATGAGAGGAGCACTCGCATCGGTGGCGTTCCTGCACGGAGAGAAGGCACTCGAAAGGCTTACAGGATACCCGCGGCCGCAGCGCCGGTAGAATAGGGGGCGAGTCGCGCCTGTTCGGCGACGGGCTGAGGGGTTGCCTGTGCCAGTCGAGCGGCGTTGCTGGGCGAGCGCAGCCGACCAATCCGCTGCGCGGATCGGTGCCCGTTGCGAAGCAGGGTTTCCTCCGAGTGAGCGGAGAGCAGGATGCTCGAAGCGAACGTCCGGCTGACGCGGCACGGGCAACCCCGGGCCACTCCACCCGGGTCGCTACCCCCGTGTTGAACGAACCCGGTCCGTCGCCCCACCCCACCATGCGTCCCCTTCCTCCCCCACGTCCCGGCTGGCTCGTCGCCGACGTGGCCGGGCACCCCTGCGAGATCCACGCGCCGGCCGACCCGCTGCCGGGTCGGGCCCTCATCTACCTTCACGGCGTGCGGGAGCGGTGGCTCCAGGAGTTGCCCGTGCTCCGCGACCTCGTCGAGGCGGCGCGGCTCCCCGCGATCGCCCCGCGGGCTGGCCGCTCGTGGTGGCTCGACCGGCTCGTGCCCGGCTTCGATCCGGCCGTCACGGCCGAGCGCTACGTCGTGGGCCCGGTCGTCGCCGAAGTCGCCCGGCGGTTCGGCGTGAGCCCGCCCGGGATTGCCGTCGTCGGCACGAGCATGGGAGGCCAGGGCGCGCTGCGGCTGGCCTACCGGCATCCCGCGCTCTTCCCCGTGGCCGCTGCGATCTCGCCGGCGATCGATTACCACGCGGCGATGCGCGAGGCCCACGAGCGGACCGATAGCGAGCTCTACGACACGCTCTGGCAGATCTACGACGACGTCGAACGGGCCCGCCAGGACACGGCGATCCTGCACGTGCATCCGCTGAACTGGCCCCGGCACCAGCTCTTCGCCTGCGACCCGGCCGACACCCACTGGCATGACGGCGCCGTCCGACTCCAGAGCAAGCTCGTGGCCCTCGGCATCCCGCACGTCGCCCTGCTCGAGCCCCGCGGTGGCGGCCACAGCCAGGCGTATTACGACAAGGTCTCGCCCGACGTGATGCGGTTCGTGCTTGAGCGGCTGGAGCAAGAGTCCCGCCGGCTGGCCTAGCCGAGGCCCGTCCGATAGGGGTCGTCGGCCGCGAAGTGGAGCGTGCTCTCGGCCGTGATCCAGGCGTGGCCGCGAACGCTGGGCACGAACACGCCGCCCGCGCGGCGGATCGTCGCCTCGTAGAGCCCGCCCAGGATGCTCTCCTGCCGCCAGACGTTCCCCTCGGCGAGCAGGCCGTCCTCGCGGAGGCAGCCGACGAGCGCGCTCGTCGCGGTGCCGCAGGGGGAACGGTCGAAGGCACCGTCGGGGCAGAGCACGAAGTTGCGGGCGTCGTGGCCCGGCTCCCGGGGCGGCCCCAGGAGCACGATGTGGTCGATCGTCTCCCCGGCGTCGCCGGTGATGCCCGCGGCCTCGAGCGCCCGCCGGATCGCCCAGGCCTTGTCCTTCAGCTGTGGGATCGCCGCCGGCTCGAGCGGCAGACCGTGGTCGCGGGTGATGAAGAACCACAGCCCCGAGGTGGCGACATCGCCGGTCACGGTCGTGCCGTCACCGAGGCTGACCGCGAGCGCCCGGCGGATCCGCCGCGGCGGCACGCACTGAAACGTCGCCGCCGTGCCGCCGTGCCACTCGACGCCCACGACGCCGGCCGGCGTCTCGAGACGAAAGGCCCGGGGTTCGATCCGCCCCAGGTGGCCGAGCGAGACGGCCAGGCCGATCGTGGCGTGGCCGCACATGTCGAGGTAGCCGACGCGATTGAAGTAGAAGGCCCCAAGGTCGCAGGCAGGGTCGGCGGGGGGCACGAGCACCACGCCCACCATCGCCTCGACGCCGCGCGGGTCGGCCACGACCGCCCGCCGGAGGTGATCGAAGCCCGCGCGAAACGCGTCGCGTCGCTGCCGCACGGAGCCCGATCCGAGCGGCAGGGCCGCGGTGAAGGCCTCGTCGATCACCAGCCGCGTCGGCTCGCCGATCGTGTGCGAGTCGATCACCCGCACGCGGGCCGGGAGCAGGTCGGGAAGCGGGGGCATGAGCGCCGCGGGAGGGAGGGAGACGGTGCGAGGCCCCAGTATACGGCCGCGGCCCGCAGGCTCAGGTGCCCGGCACGGGCCGCGGGGCGAAGGGGGCCTGTTGGCCGGGGGCCGCCGGACCACCGGGCAGTTGCGGCACCGGCCCCTTGCCCAACTGGTCGAGATCGAGGAAGCGGGCGTCCTCCACATCCACGCGATTGAGCCCGCGCCAGTAGAGGATCTTGCCGGCCGACGCGCTCGAGGGCTGCGCGCCCACCTTCACCTGGCGGAAGAGCTGGGCGTCGCACCGGCCATCGCCCTCGAAGACGAGTAGATCCTTGGCTTCGCTCCACGTGAGCCGCGCGCTGCGGGCGGTGAACGACTCCCCTTCCACCAGCACGTTGCCGCCGGCGGCGATCTCGAGCGTGTTCCGCTGCAGCCCCGGCAACGGCGGCGCCTGGCCGACCCCGAGCACGTCGCAGGCGATCGCCACCACGCCCTCGGGCAGCCCGTTGGCGGCGTGCGGATCGAGCGCG
>CAXNGP010000369.1:0-3060 GCA_964201845.1 Pirellulales bacterium | reverse complement strand
GGATCGTTCTCCTCCTCCTCGAAGTCGTCATCGAACTCGTCGTCGAAGTCGTCGAAGTTCGACTCCTCGTCGGTCGGCTCGGCGAGCGGCAGATCGTCTTCGGCGAGATCCTCGTCTTCGTCGGGTTCGACCGCGGCCAGGAGGCCGGCGACCGCCGCCACGCCGACCTCGGGCACGACGCCGGTCGGGATCAACGGTGCGCCCGCCACGGGGAACGGGAACGAAACGGGGGGAAACGGGAGGGCGAGCATGGCGGTGCGGTGGGTTCCGGGCGGGCGAGTTCTTTCGTCGATCAAACAGTTTAGCGGCGGCGGCGTCAAGGCTGGGGCCGATCCCCAAACCCGGCTGGGCTAGGTGTGGTAATCGGCGTTCAGCCGCACGTAATCGGCCGTCAGGTCGCTGGAGAAGAACCGGATCCGCCCCGGCCCCTCCCCGACGGAAAGGTCCACGACCGTCTCGCGGGCGTCGCGAATCGAAGCCGAGACCGCCCCCTCGTCGAAGGCGACCGGCGAGCCACCCCGGAAAAGCAGGGTCCCGTTGAGCCGCAGTTCGAGCCGCGCCGGGTCGAACGGCACCCCGGCGTAGCCCGCCGCCGACACGATTCGGCCCCAGTTGGGATCGGCTCCGTGGACCGCCGTCTTCACGAGCGGACTGTCGGCGATCGAGCGGGCGATCCGCCGCGCCGCGTCGCGATCCGCGGCTCCGCGAACCTCGATGCGGATCATGTGGGTGGCCCCCTCGCCGTCGTCGGCCATCTCGCGGGCGAGCGACTGGCAGGCCTCCATCACGGCGCGGCCGCAGGCGGCCAGGCCCGCGCCGTGCAGCGGGCTTCCGCCGGCCGCGCCATTGGCCAGCAGCAGCACGGTGTCGTTGGTGCTCATGTGGCCGTCCACGCTCACGCAGTTGAAGCTCTCCTCGGCCGCCTCCGCCAGGATCCGCTGGGCGTCGGCCGGCTCGAGGGCCGCGTCCACGAGCACCACCCCGAGCATCGTGGCCATCCGCGGGCCGATCATCGCCGCCCCCTTGGCCATCGCGAACAGCGTGTACTGGCTCCCCTCGGCCGTGAACGTTCCGCCGGCGAGTTTGGGTCGGGTGTCGGTGGTCATCATGCCGCGGGCGGCGGTCAGCGCCGCTGCGTCGTCGGCCCCGAGCCGCTCCGCCGCCGCGGCGATCCCCGCTGCGATCTTCTCGAGCGGCAGAAACTCGCCGATGATGCCGGTCGAGAGCACGAGAACCTGCTCGGCCGTGGCGCCGATCGCCCGCCCGGCTGCCGCGGCCATCGCCTGCGCGTCGTCGAGCCCGCGGGCGCCCGTGCAGGCGTTGGCGTTGCCCGAGTTGAGCACGATCCCGCGGAAGCCGCGGCCCGGCGTCAGCGCCCGGTCGTAGGCGACCGGTGCGGCGTAGACGAGGTTGGTGGTGTAGACCCCCGCCCCGGTCGCCGGCAGGTCGCTGGCCACGAGCGTGACGTCCTCGCGGGTGGCGTCTCGCTTGATGCCGGCCCGCACGCCGGCGAGGCGGAAGCCGCGGGGGAGCGGCGGAATCGGGTGGGGAATCGGGGGCTGTTGGCTCATGGCAGGTCGGGGACTCTTGAGTGTGGTGTGCTTGAATGGTGAGGGCTCGAGGTTGTCCATGCCATCTCGCCGGACGCTCGCTTCGGCCATCCTGGCCTCCCGCTCGCTCGGAGGAAAACTCACTTCGCCCTCCAGGCTTCGATCGTTTTCCTACGCCGCTCGATTGGCATGGGCAACCTCTCGCAGTCTACTGACGTTCAGCGTCGAGCTTGGGCAGCCATCACAGCAATCCCGCGTGCTCGGGGAGGCCGAACAGGACGTTGAAGTTCTGCACCGCCGCGCCGGCGGCGCCCTTGACCAGGTTGTCGAGGCAGCTGATCAACAGGATCCGGCCGCGGACGACGCGGGCCGTGATGTCGCAGAAGTTGGTGTCGACGGTGTCCTTCGTGCCCGGCAGGTGGTCCACCACCCGCACGAACCGCTCCCGTTCGTAGGCCTCGCGGAGCAGGCCCATCACGTCGGCCTCGGTGACCGTCTTCGTCGGCCGGGCGTAGATCGTGGACAGAATCCCGCGATCCATCGGGGCAAGTTGCGGCGTGAAGATCACCTCCGGCCGCCGGCCGGCGTGGCGAGCCAGGATCTGCTCGATCTCGGGAGTGTGCCGATGGCGGCCCACGTTGTAAGCCGACATGCTCTCGTTGCACTCGGGAAAGTGGGTCATGAGCTTCGGCTGCCGCCCCGCCCCGCTGACGCCGCTCTTGGAGTCGATGATGATGTCGGCGGGCTCCACGAGCCCCGCCTTGACGAGCGGGGCCAGCGGCAGGATCGCCGAGGTCGCATAGCAGCCGGGATTGGCGACGAGCTGCTGGCCCACGATCCGCTCCCGAAACAACTCGGGCAGGCCATAGACGGTGCCGCCGAGCCGCCCGGCATCGGGATGCTCGTGGCCATACCACTCCAGGTAGGTGTCGGCGTCGTCGAGCCGATAGTCGGCACTGAAGTCGACCACTTTCGCGCCGGCGGCCAGCACCCGCGGCAGGATCTCGGCGCTCGCGCAGTGCGGCAGGCAGCCGAACACGCAGTCGGCCCGCTTCCCCACCTCCTCGGGCTCGAGGTCCTCGAGCGGGAGATCAAGCCGCCCCACCAGGCTCGGATGCACCGTGGCGATCGGCGGCTTGCCCTCCTGGCGGCTGGTGACGGCGACCAGTTTCGCCTCCGGATGGCGGAGGAGGATCTTGATGGCCTCGAGCGCGGTGTAGCCGGTGGCGCCCAGCACGGCGACGGTGATCATGGTGAACGGTTCTCGGTCGGAAGGAACGAAGGGGTCGCGAGGGGCCGCGAGGGCCGCACCAGCCGCGAGGGGCCGCAGTGTACCGTGCGTCGGCCGGCCGCGCCGTCGCTCGCAGGTCGGCGAGCCGGCGACGCTCGGGCCGGATGGGGCCCCGCCGTCATCAGCGGCGACCGGCCTGGGGAGGCCCGCCGGCAGCCGCGGCGAATCGGTACGACGTGCCGATCGCCGACAGGCTGACGCGGTCGCCATAGGCGTTGG
>CAXNGP010000368.1:0-3064 GCA_964201845.1 Pirellulales bacterium | reverse complement strand
TGGCAGGGGGATCACCTTCGGGGCATCGACCGGGGGCAGGCTGCCGGACGCCAGCCGCGCCTGCTCGGCCTGGGCCACGACCGACTCCGGCGGAATCGACGCGGCCGGCGCCATCGCGAGATCCACCACCCGCTCGTCACGGATCTCCCAGGGAATGAGGTTCTCGGTGACGAAGTCGAGTGGGAAGTACTGATACCACGGGATCGGAAATGGCTGCCGGACGGTCAGCGTCTCGTAACCATCCTTCACCAGCCGAATCTTTCGCGTGCCGTAATAGACGAAATCGTGGGACACGGGCGTGGCCCCGAGCTGATAATCGTCGACGTAGACGAGCGCCCCGGGCGGGTTGCTGCGGATGGTCATCCGCCGCTGGACGCAGCCCGAGGCGGCCAGCGTGGCGACGAAGGTGGTGACCAGGGCGACGCGAAACATGCCGGGGACGATAGGGAGCGGTCCCGACGGCCGCCAGCCCAACGCCGGATTGCCCAGTTCCCCCGCCCTGACAGGTATCGCCCCGACGGCACCGTAGCTACACTCTGCGGTTTTGCGGCCGCGGCCCCCCGGAAACCGACGCGTGGGATCTGGCACGAGCCTCGACTACTGCGACCTCTCCGACATCGGCCGCCGCCGCGCGAGCAACCAGGACGCGCGGGTGGTCTCGGAGCCGTACAGCCCCGAGCAATATCGCCGCCGGGGCTGGCTCCTGCTCGTGGCCGACGGCATGGGGGCCCACGCCGCCGGCGAGATGGCCAGCGCTCTGGCAGCTGAACAGGTGCCGCTGGCCTACGACAAGCATGCCCATCGTCCGGCACCGGTCGCGCTGCGGACCAGCATCCTCCACGCCAACGCGGAGATCCACGCGCGGGGCGAGAGTGCGGCCGACCTGAAGGGCATGGGGACCACCTGCACGACCCTGGTGATCGTGCCCCGCGGGGCGCTGGTCGGCCACGTCGGCGACAGTCGCGCCTACCGTGTCCGGGGTGGCACGATCGAGCAACTCTCCCGCGATCACTCGCTCGCCTGGGACATGGAAGCCGCCCGGGCCAAGGTCGGCGGCGAGGCGATCCCGACCCCGCCGAAAAACATCATCACCCGCTCGATGGGCCCCCACAGCCGACTCGAAGTCGACCTCGAGGGCCCCTTCCCGGTGGAGGAAGGCGATGTGTTCGTGCTCTGCAGCGATGGCCTCTCGGGCCAGGTTGCCGACGAGGAGATCGGCGGATTTGCGGCGACGCTCCCGCCCAAGGAGGCCGCGGAGGCGATGCTCGGCCTCGCGCTCGTTCGCGGGGCGCCCGACAACGTCACGCTGATCGTCGCCAAGGCGGGCTCCGCGCAGGTCACCGACCCGACTGCCGCGAACACCCCGTGGCTGCTGGCCGACGACGAGCCGTCGACCCGCGAGCCCGCGAAGTTGCCGTGGCGGACGCTCGCCGTCGCGGGCGGCGCGCTGCTGGCGGCGCTTGTCGTCCATCCTCTCGCCCTCACGCACCCGGAAACCGGCCTAATCGGCAAGTTGCTCGGGCCGGGCCTGGCCGAAGCCGTGGGCTGGTCCGCGACCGTTGGCATGATCCTGCTCTTCCTGGCCGCGCTCGTCGCCGCCTTGGTCGGCATCCTGGCCCCGACGAGCCGGGCCGCGCCGATGCTCAAGCCGGGCGACCGCTTGGGCAAAGGCCCCTACCGCTCCTATGACTGCTCCCCCACGGCCGGCCTCGTCGAGGGCATCGCAGCGAGCGTCGAGACCGCGGCCGATGGACTCTCCGATCGTGAGCGTCAGCGGGCGCTTACGCACGTGGGTGCGACCCGCCAGGCCATCGCCGCCGGAACGCTGCCGCTGGCCCTCGCCGAGGCCGCCCAGGCCATCGCCGTCTACAAGCGCTCGGTCGAAGCCGCCCGCCGCGACGACACGACCCGCATCTGGGATCAGTGACGCCCTCTGGCAAAGTCACAAAAGGCTCTGGGTGGCTTTCTCCACAGGCAGCTAGACTCCGTCGGCCATGAAGATCATCACCCGCTACGTGTTCTCGGAACTGCTGCAGGTGTTCCTGGTGGCGCTGTCGGCGCTCACGCTCTTCATGCTCGTGGTGGGACTCGTCAAGGAGGCCCAGCAGCAGGGCCTGGGCCTCGTCCAGATCCTGGCGCTCGTGCCCTACGTGCTCCCCGAGGCGATGCGATTCGCCGTCCCGGGCACGATGCTGTTTGCCGTCGCCAGCGTGTTCGGCCGGATGAGCGCGTCCAACGAGGTGACGGCCCTCAAGGCCGCCGGAATCACTCCCATGGCGCTGGTCTGGCCCGCGCTGATGCTCGGCATGGTCGTGAGCTTCGTGTCGGTCTGGCTCAACGACGTGGCCGTCTCCTGGGGCCGCGACGGGGTGCGCCGCGTGGTGGTCAACAGCGTCGAGCAGATCATCTACGGGCGGCTGCGGCAGCAGCGGAGTTACAGCACGGCCGAGGTCTCGATCAACGTCAAGGGAGTGGACGGCAAGCGGCTGATCCGCCCCACCCTCACGTTCCAGGCCTCCTCGGGCCGACCGGCCACCGTCTCGGCCGCCGAAGCCCAGTTGACCGCCAACCCGGAGGCCGGCACGCTCGTCGTGACGTTCCGCGACGGCACGCTCCACATGGGCGACTATAGCGCCTCGTTCCCCGACACGATCGTCCGCGAGGTGCCCCTCGACGCGGTGAGCCGCAAGGGCGTGGCCTCGACGAGCCCTTCGGAAATCGCGATGGCCGACTTCGGCGACGCACGCCAGCGGCAGATCGCCAAGATCGACCAAGTCGAGCAGGTCATCGCCGGCAAGGCGGCCCTGGGCCTGGTCACCGGCCGCCTCGAGCACGCCCTGCCGGTCTACACGCAGCCTGACCGCGACCTCCTGCGGCACGAACGCAACCGGCTGCATCGGATCGTGATGGAGCCATGGCGGCGGTGGGCCAACGGCTTCAGCTGCCTGTGCTTCGTCCTGGTGGGCGCCCCGATGGCCATCCGGATGCGCAACGCCGACTTCCTCACGAGCTTCTTCCTCTGCTTCCTCCCGATCCTGGTCGTGTATTACCCGGTCTTCATGCT
>CAXNGP010000367.1:0-3064 GCA_964201845.1 Pirellulales bacterium | reverse complement strand
CTCGAGGCGATCGGGGCCTCGGCGATCATCGAGACCCGGATCGCCAACTGCCGGCTCTGAAGGGGCGGCCCGGGGTGGCCGGTTCACCCCCGGTGAGCTGCCGACGACGTCGGGCGGCGACTACGGGGCCTTCGTGCCGGGCAGCCACCACGTGAGCCTGCTCCACCACGAGGACGCCCGCTGTTGACCCGTGCCGCAGCAGCCGGTGCCGCGGCCAGCTCGGGGGTCGCAGACGTAGGCGACCGTGCGCTTGATCGTGGGCACGTCCTCTTCGACCGTCTCTCTCTTCAGCGTCTTGCGGTTGCGGACCCACCCCGGGCACGCGCACGGCTCGGCGCAGCAGCTCGTACAGCCGGCCCGGTCGTGCCAGCGGCCGAACGGCCAGGGCTTGGTGCCGCAGCCGGGCACGCAGATGGGCTCGCAGGTCGTTTCGTACCGGTTCTTCGGTTTCTTCTTCGTGCCCGGCTCGCAGACGCAGACGGGCACGAGGCCACAGGTGGCGCCGCAGTGCATGCAGGCGGGTTTTGCGTGTTTCGGCGACGCGGTCTTGTCGTCCGCGGCCTGTGGCTTGGCGGCGGCCGTGGTCGAGTCTCCCGGCGTGGTCGTAGCCTTCTCGCTCGCGGCCGCCCCGCAGGTCAGCAGGATCACGGCCAGGAGAATCCCGGTCTCGCTCGGTTGGTGCATGGCGGGTGCTTCCTTTCCCTCGGACCGGTCAAAATTCGAAGTCGAACCGCATGCCGTAGGCATCGGTGAGGCTGTTGCCGACACGCTCGTCCTCGAGGAACGCGCGAATGTAGTTGAACTTCCAGCGGGTATAAGGATTGAGGTACCAGTTGAGGCCGACGGTGAAGTCGGTCAGGTTGTTGCCCTTGATGTTCTTGTCGTTGAGCACGATGTTCGAGAAGCGGGCGGCGATTTCCCAGGCGCCCAGGCCGGTCTGGATGCCCTGCGACGACGTGCGCACACGGAAGAAGTCCTCGAAGGGCTCCATGCGCTTGTGAATCCCGAGCTTTCGGTCGTAGGGCCGGTGCTCGCCGGTGAGGAAGTAGCTGACCTGGGCCATGTAGCCGTTGAAGAACAGGGGTGGGCCGCCGATCTGATCCACCGTCGCGAAGGCATATTCCGACTGCAGTGACAGGGGGCCCATGATCATGGCGAACTCGGGATCGAAGAGCTGGAAGTTGTCGGCCTTGATGTTGCCCGTGTCGACGAAGATCGGCGCGAACGGGCTGGGGACCCCGTTCTGGTAGTTGCTCGGCGGGATCTTGACCGGTCCCAGGACCGAGTTCGGCTGCTGCTTGCGGATTTCGGGCGTGTTGCGGAAACGGACCTGGTCTCTGTCGGTGTCGCGATAGCTGTAGGCCGCTCCCAGATGGAGGTAGAAGCGGCCATCGCTGGCCTCGTCCCACCACGGCAGGCACGTGCCTCGCATCGTGAGCGCCTGGCCACTATCGAACGAATCGTTGCCGGTGTTGTCGCTGTTGGTGCGGAACGTGCCGATCGCCCAGGTGGCGAGTTCGTTCTCCGTGTTGCCGTAGGTCATCACGCCCATGTTGCGGGCGGGGGCGAAGGTGTCGACGAGCGACCGCTCCATGAACGTGTTGTTGCGGTTCTGCGTGACCCGCTCGAGCGAGAACGGCTCGAAGTAGTGGCCGACGCGGACGTTCTGCAACCAGGGCAGTTCCTTCCACTCGATGTAGTTGTCGAGGTAGCTGGGCTGGTTCGCGAGCGCGAAGTCGACGCCGAAGGAATACTCCAGCACCTCGAAGCTCGTGCCCCTGGCGCCGATGCGGAGCCGGCGAAACTGGGCTCCATCCTGCAGGTCGCCCACGGCGTCGCGACTGACGGCGTCCTGGCCGAAGTAGATCTGGTCGGCCTGCACCTGGCCGGAGAGGATCAGGGATGGCTTTTTTGCGTCCTGTTTTTTCTTCTTGTCGCTCGCATCGACCAGTTTGCCCAACCCCTTTTCGAGTGCGGCCAGGCGATCGAGGAGCGTGTCGCCCCCCTTGTCGGCGGCCTTGTCCAAGGCCTTCCTGGCCGCGTCGGTGGCGGCCGGCGCGGCCTTCTCGGTGCGGAGGGCCTCGAGTTCCCGCTCCAATCGCCGGACGTCGCTCTGGAGCTCCTGGATGACTGGCGCCGGCGCGGGAATCTCCTCCGCGACCACTGGAACCTGCGCCGTGGCGGGCGTCGCGAGCGCGAGCAGGCACGCGGCCGCGACGGTCCCGGCTGCCGCCAGGTGTCGGACGCGACGTCGATGGGCGTCAAGAAAGGCGGCGAGAGAGAGCACGGCACCCCTGCGGGAAAGCAGTTCACGGTGCTTGGTGTGCCTCGTGTCATTCACGTCGGCCCGCACACAATGCAGTCTGTGTCATCGGCACATTCGGCGGGATCGTTGAAGTTCCCCCAATCCGCAAACTGCCATTGGAAGAGTGGGCAGGCTGGGAAGGCAGGCCTGGCGTCAGGCCGGTGGGAGGATGGGAGGTCGATGGGGCATGGCTCGGCCCAGGGCCGGCCGACCGGGGCTCACTTGCCGTACTCGATGCCCTTGCGGGCGGCCTGCTCGCGGACGGTGCCCGACACCTCCTCGTCGAAGGAGTCGCCCTTGCCCGACTCGGCGATCCGCTTCTTCTCGGCGATGATGAAGGTGTTGCGATCCTCCAGGAGTTTCTCCAGCCGGGCCTGGATCTCCTTCCGCTTGGCCCGCCTGGCCTCCACCGCGGTGGCCAGCTCCTGCTCGTCGAGCCCGCGGAACTCCTCGGGCAGGTCCTCGGCCTTGATGTCGTCGAGCTTGACCTCGCCCCGCTCGAGCTGGTCGATCAGTTCGCCGCCGCCCTGCACGGTCCGCCCGGTCGCGGCGTTGTACGAGAGCCGGTCGGCGGTGGCCGCGGGAGCCGCCGCCTCGGCGGCCGCCTGCTTCGCCGCCACCCCGCGGCGGGCACCGGGGTCGCCGTAGCCGATCAGCGTGCCGCCGATCTCGCGGTTCAAGGTCGCGATCTGCTCGTCCTGGGGGGCCGCGATCCGCACCATGCCACCGGTCTGCACGAGCGGGATGTACTTGCCCTCG
>CAXNGP010000366.1:0-3066 GCA_964201845.1 Pirellulales bacterium | reverse complement strand
CGTCGCTGACGGGAAAGCGGCCGATTGGAACCAGTTTCGCGGGCCCACCGCCGACGGCCGGGCGGGCTCGCCGGGCCTGCCGCAGTCGTGGACCGAGACGGAAAACGTCCGCTGGAAGACGCCGCTTCCCGGCAAGGCCTGGGCGTCTCCCGTCGCTGCCGACGGCCGGATCTGGCTCGCCAACGCCACCGAAGATGGCACACGGCTCTCCGCCGTGTGCGTGGATGCGGAGACCGGCCGCATCCTCCACGACGTGACCCTGTTCGAGATCGCCGAGCCCGCCTTCTGTCATCCCTACAACAGCCCCGCGAGCCCCACGCCCGTGCTCGCCGGCGGGAAGGTCTTCATCCACTTCGGCAGCGCCGGCACGGCCTGCCTCGACGCGGCCACCGGCGAGATCCTCTGGAAGCGACAGGACCTGCCCTGCGACCACCACCGCGGCCCGGGCTCGTCGCCGATCCCCTGGCGCGACCGGCTGTTCGTCAACTTCGACGGCTACGACCAGCAGTATGTCGTGGCCCTCGAGCAGGCCACCGGCAAGACGCTCTGGAAGACCACCCGCGACATCGCCTACGGCTCGGACGACGGCGACATGAAGAAGGCCTACGGCACGCCAGCCGTGATCGAGCACGAGGGGCGACCGGCGCTCGTGAGTCCGGCTGCCGGGGCCACCGTCGCCTACGACCCGGCGACCGGGGCCGAACTCTGGAAGGTCTACCACGGCGGCTACAACGCCGCGGCCCGGCCGGTGTTCGCGGGCGGCCTGGTGATCGTGACGACCGCCGGCGGCGACAACGTGGTGGCGATCCGCCCGGGCGGCACGGGCGACGTGACCAAGACCCACGTCGCCTGGAAGTTCAAGAAGTCGGCGCCCACCCGCCCCTCGCAGGCGGTGGTGGGCGACCACCTCTACCTCGTGAGCGACACGGGCGTGTTCAGCTGCGTGGAGCTCGCGACCGGCGAGATCGCCTGGCAGGAGCGGCGCACCGGTCGCCACTCGGCCTCGCCCATCGAGTCGGGCGGCCTGCTCTGGTGGTGCGACGAAGACGGCACGACCGTGGTGACGAAAGCCAATCCGGAGCGGTTCGAACTCGTCGCCGAGAACAAGCTCGACGCCGGCTGCATGGCCTCGCCCGCCGTGATCGGCGACGACCTCGTGATCCGGACCAAGACCCACCTCTACCGGATCGGGGCGGGCAAGCCTTGAGACCGAGTCCCGCGTAGCTCGGGGTTGCCCGTGCCATCTCGCCGGACGCTCGCTCTGGGCATCCTGCCCTTCACTCGCTCGATGCTGCCCTCGCTTCGGCATCCTGCCTGCGCTCGGCCAGCAACGCCGCTCGGCTGGCACGGGCAACCCTTCGCGGATCCCGCATAAAAGCCCCCTTGCGCAAGCAAGGGGGATGCCGGCCGCCACCCACGACAGCCCTGGCGACCAAACGCCAGATGGGGCTGGCCCCGTCATCCAAGCCGGCTCACGCCGGGGGTTTTATCGAGCCAGCACCTGACCGAGCGTCTCCTGGAGGACCGCAGCGCTCCGCTTGAGGCCCTGCAGCTCCTTCGGCCAGAGCTCGATCTCGAGCGTCTTCTCGGCGCCGCCCCGGCCCACCACCGTGGGCACCGAAAGGGCCACGTCGCGGAGCCCGTAGCAGCCCCGCTGCACGGTCGAGACCGGCAAGACCCGCTTGGAATCCAGCGTGATGGCATGGATCACCTCGGCGATCGAAACGCCCACGGCGAAGCCGGCGCCGGTCTTCTTCTTGATCATCTCGGCGCCCGAGGTCTTCGCCCGCTGGAAGACCTCCTCGCCGAGCTTCGGCGAGAAGCCGGGATACTTTTCCAGCGGCAGCCCCGCGACGCTGGCGCTGCTCCAGACGGGCACCATGCTGTCGCCGTGCTCGCCGAGGATCACCGCCTGGAGCTGCGTGGCCGGGGCCGAGAGCCGCATCGCCAGCAGGCTCCGGAACCGGAGCGTGTCGAGAAGCGTGCCCAGGCCCACGACGCGACCCGCGGGCAGCCCGAGTTCCTTCTCCGCCAGATAGGTAAGGATGTCGACCGGGTTCGAGACCACGAGCACCGTTGCGTCGGGCTTCATCCCGTGGGCCTTGATCGACCCGAGGATCGTCTTGAACAGCTCGACGTTCCGGTTGATCAGGGCCAGCCGGCTCTCGTCCGGCTTCCGCCGCAGGCCGGCGGTGATGCAGATCACGTCGGCGTCGGCCAGGCGGTCGTAGCCGCCCGCATGGATCACCTGATCGGCGATCGCAGCGGTGCCGTGGAGCATGTCGAGCGCCTGGCCGTCGGCCAGATCCGCATTCGCGTCCACGATCACGAGTTCGTGGACGAGGCCTCCGAGCTGCAGCGCGAAGCCCGTCGAGCTGCCCACGATCCCACCGCCGCCGATGATCCCGACTTTCATCACGTCCTCCCGTTGCTGCCGCGCTCAGGCGGCGGAAATACCCAGTTGCCGACAGACCTGCTCCGTCACCACCCTCACCAGCGCCTCCTGGTCGACGCCGGCCGGCAGGATCGCGCGGGCAGCCGTCTCCGGATCGGCGCCCATCGGGGGCGGCGCATCGAAGGCGCTGCGGTTGACGCCGGTCTGGCCCCAGCTGTCACGGAACACGTCGTTGGCACAAATGTCGCAGTTCTGCATCTCCGGCTCGAGCCGCGGGTCGGTGTAGCCCCACTTCTGCTTGAGGTCGAGGAGTTCCTTCGTCTCCTGCTTGGTCAGGTAGTGCACCCGGCCGAGGTCCTTGGCCAGCATCAGGATCCGGCAGTAGGCGTCGAGGATCTCGGTCCACCAGTAAGCCTTCTCGACGGTCTCGCCGAAGCTGACGGTGCCGTGGTTGGCCAGGATGACGACGTTGCTCTTCTTGACGAAGGGCTTGACGGTGTCGGCGAACTTCTGGCCGCCGGGGGTCTCGTAGCGGGTGATCGGCACATCGCCGAGAAACACCTCCACCTCCGGCAGGACGCACTGCGGAATCGGCTCCCGGGCCACGGCGAAGGCGGTCGCGTGCGGCGGGTGGCAGTGGACGACCGAGCGGATTTCGGGCCGCTCCTTCA
>CAXNGP010000365.1:0-3074 GCA_964201845.1 Pirellulales bacterium | reverse complement strand
CGAGATTCGGTTGGACGGGCTCGTGAGCACGAGCAGTTCGGGCTTGCCGTCGCCATCGACGTCGTGGGCCACGGCATCGAGCGGGAGCTCGTCGATCGCGACCTCGCCCCGCGACCAGTCGGCCGCCAACGGCAGTTCGTTGGGCCGATCCGCGTCGGTCACGTCCTCGCGGGTGCGTTCCGCGGGGGGCAGCCAGCGATAGATGTCGAGGCGTGCCTGCCGCGGGTTGACCACGACGACGTCGTCGCGGCCGTCGCCGCCCAGGTCGGCCACGAGCACGCGTTCCGCCCGACCGTCGAGTTGGACCACCCGCATGCCCTGCCAGCCGTCGAACGCCCACGCGGTCGGCAGGCCTGCTGAGGCCGTGACGACGGCCAATACCCAGAGGACTCGCGTCATCGAGCGAGAGACCGGCACGTCCTGAGCCGCGGGCGCCATGCGGGCGAGAATACTCCGGCGGCCCGCGGCATGCCACGCGCCGACGACTCCCCGGCCCCGCTGCCCGCTCACTCGGGCGGCACGCTCATTCAAGCTCGGGCGTCATGGCCTCGGCGGCAGCCGCCTCGCGCAGCTTTTCGAGCGCCTTGGCCTCGATCTGCCGGACCCGTTCCTTGGTCACGCCCAGGGCGGAGCCGACCTCCTTGAGGGTCTGCGGCTCGCGCTCGTGGTCGAGGCCGTAGCGGCGGATGATGATCGTCTGCTCGCGGGAATCGAGCCGGTCGAGGAACCGGCCCACCTGCTGCATCCGGTCGCTGGCCGCCAACCGCTGTTGATACTCGTCCTCGCGGCGATCGGCCGCCGTCTGGAGAAAATCCGTGTCGGTGGCCCGAAACCGATCCCGCCGCTTGTGCTCGTCGGGAATCGTGCGGGCGTAGTTCTTCATGATCGCCCACGAGGCGTAGGTGCTGAACTTGTTGCCGCGGGCGTAGTCGAACTTCTCCACGGCCCGGATCAGCGACATGTTGCCGTCGCTGACCAGGTCGAAGAAGCTGTCACCGGGAGATACCCGCCGCTTCGCGATCGAGACCACGAGCCGGAGATTCGCCCGCACGATCCGGTTCTTGAGATCGACGATCTCCTCGTAGAGCCGCTCGATCTGGTCCATCAACCGGGCGTTGGGCCGCTCAGGGTCGAGTTGCTCGCGGAGCTTGACCGCCCTGTGCTTGAGGTAGTTGAACTTCCGGAACAGCCATACCTCCTGCTCGCGGTTGAGCAGTGGCACCTCGTAGAGGCTCGCCAGGTAGGCGGGCAGACCGGCCGGCCTCCGCACCCGCTTGGCCGCGTCCTCGCTGCCCGGATAGGGCTGATTCACGACCTTCTCCGCGCTCGAGCGGGAGAACAGGGCGTTGGGCATGTAATCGAGCGGGAGCTGCTTCACCTGCTCGGCCCGCTGGGCCAGGATCACCCGGTAGATACTGGCCTTGGACCGGTGGTAGCGCCGGGCGATCGACTCGACATCCCCGCCCCGCAGGTGCTGTTGGTAGATCCGGCTGCACGTCTCGGGCCGGAGCTTTCCGTCGATCGCCGGGAAGACGGCGACTTCCGGATGATCCTGGTCGTGCCGCTTGAGCGTGTACCGGATGGTCTCCACGCTGCGATCGAGCCGTGCCGCGATCCGCCGGTGCACGTCGGCCGGGCAGGCTCCCGCGAGCGCCAGCCGCCGAGCCCACGAGATGATCTTGTCGTGCTCTTCGTCGGAGAGTTGGCTGAACCGGCTGCCCCGCTCGATCCGCAGCGGGTTGTCGTGCATGAACCGCTCGACGGTGCTCGCCAGGAACCCGACCCGCCGCCGGCCACCGACCACGTAGCGCTGGGCGACGAGGCCATGATCCCGCCACCGCGAGATCGTCTTGGTGGAGACGTTGAACTGCCGCGCCAGTTCTTCGATCGAGAGCACCTGCTCGCCCGGGGGAACGGCCATGCCAGCACCGGAGACCTCGCGGTCCGCCGGATGCACATCGCCGCCGGCGATCACGCCGCCGTCCTCACCGTCGCCATAGAGACGCACGAAAGCAGAGTCGCTGGAACGCATGATGAACCTCCTGGCCGGCTGATCCTTGCCGACTGTTGTTGTCGGGGACTCAGCCTGCCGAACGCCCCTGACGCGTCCGACCGACCAAGGCTCCCCGGAGCCCAATCACCATTTGCCAACCCACGCGCTCGAAGCCGTCCTGGCCCCGTCGTTCCGGTTCCGTGGGCGAGAAAGTTATACGGCCGGCTTCTCGAAAAGGTTCGCGGCCGCCAACGATTTCTTGAGGAATTCTCCGCCCCAGGCCCCGACGGACGCCAAAAAAGGCATGAAAAACAGTCATAAACCTATCGACCGGCCCCTCGCGAGCCGGCCACGCAATTTTCTCAAAATCAGGCCAGTCGCCCCGTAAAAGCCTCCGAAAACAGCATCTTTTGATGATGGACACTTGGTACATAAGCCCTGCTACTGACTTCCCGCGAATAAACCACGGCGTCGCCCCTCTCGCAGCCGAATCTGTGGTTGGGCGAGCGGGTCGACCGGAGTGATCCGGAGGCAGTCTGCTCCCGCGGGGACGGGGCGTTGGGGAGGACGGTTCATGATCCAACTGACCGGGATGGCGAGGACGGGGCTGATCGCCCTGTGGGCGGCGGCTTGCGTGGCGACGGAGACCGCCCCACAGCCGGAGACCCGCCCCGAACTGGCCGTGGAACTGAATCTCCAGGTGAAGGGCGAACTCTTCGCGACGGCGTCGCAGGCCGAACCGGTCCGGCGGCCGATCACGCTCGACGCCCGCTTCGAGTTCGTCGAGCGGGCGGCGGCGACGGGCGGCGGCGACACGGTGGCCCGCCGCTACGCGACCGCCCGCGCCAACATTGAAACCGATGGGCTCCGCGTGCAGCAGCGGCTCGCCGCCGACGCCCGTGATCTGCTGGTCAAACTCGAGGGCACGACGCCACGGCCCTACCTCGCCGCCGGCTTTCTGTCGCGTGACGAGGCCGAACTGCTCGACATTCCCTTCGATCCGCTCCTGGTCGAAGGCCTCGGGCCGGATCGCCCGGTCGCCAAGGGCGACTCCTGGAAGCTGCCCGGCGACCTCGTCGCC
>CAXNGP010000364.1:0-3075 GCA_964201845.1 Pirellulales bacterium | reverse complement strand
GGCGCTCGCCCGCGACCATCGCAGCATCTGCGTGGTGGGTGACGACGACCAGTCGATCTACGCCTGGCGGGGCGCCGAGATCGCCCACATCCTCGACTTCGCCCGCCGCTGGCCCGGCGCAAAGGTGGTCAAGCTCGAGGAAAACTACCGCTCCACGCCCGAGATCATCCAGGCGGCCAATCTGCTGATCGAGCGAAACGCGCGGCGGCACGGCAAGACGCTCGTCGCCAACTCCCCGTCGGGCATGCCGCCGGCGGTGGTTCAGGCCCAGGACGAGACCGACGAGGCCCGGCGGGTCGTCGGTGATCTCGAGAGCCTGCTCCGCGAGCGGCGGTGTGGGCCAGGCGACGCCGTGATTCTCGTCCGCACCGGTGAGCAGACGCGGAGCTTCGAGCAGGAGCTCCGGCGCCGGCAGATTGCCTACGAACTGGTGGGCAGCCGGTCGTTCTTCGACCGCCGCGAGGTCAAGGACGTGATGGCTTTCCTCCGGCTTCTGGTCGACCCCGACGACGACCTGGCGATCGCCCGGATCGCCAACGTGCCCCCGCGCGGGATTTCGGCCCCGACGGTGCAGGCCGCGCGGGCGGGAGCCGCCGAGGCGGGCACGAGCGTGTGGCGGGAGTTGCTCGCCTTGCGGGAGCGGGGCAAGCTCTCGCCCGCGGCGTTGGGCGGCCTGGCGACGCTCGAGCGGCTGGTGGGCCTGCGGCACGCGTCGCCCCCGACGGAGCCGGGCCGGTCACGCGGGGCGGCCGTGCTGCGGCGGCTGCTCGACGACGTGGGCTATCGGCAGTATCTCGACAAGGAATACGCCGACGACCCCGCGGAAGCGGAGACCCGCTGGGCGTGCTGCGAGGAAGTGGCCGCGGCGCTCGACGAACACGAGCGTGGCCGGGCCGCCGCGACGGAACTGGCCGCCGTGATCCGCGGCTTTCTTGACGACTTCGTGCTCCAGGTGGAGGAGCAGGAGGATCGGTTCAAGGACGACAAGCCCAAGGGCGACGTGGTGCGACTGATGACGCTCCATGCCGCCAAGGGCCTGGAGTTTGACTGCGTCTGGATGGTGGGCATGGAGGAGGGCATCCTGCCCCACCACCGCTCGCTCGGCGACGGCCTGCAGGCGATCGACGAGGAACGGCGGCTGTGTTACGTGGGCGTGACGCGGGCTCGCAAGCGGCTCGTGCTCTCGCTGTGCCTCACCCGGATGAAGTGGGGCCGGAGCAAGCCCTGCCGCCCGAGCCGGTTCCTGTACGAACTCACGGGCCAGGCGGAAAAGTTCCAGGAGGCGCCGGCGGAGCAAAAGGGGCCGGGTCCCCGGGGCCCCAAGGGTGCCGACCCCCGCGGCAAGGGACGTCGCGGCCGCCGCTGACGGGCGCCGGACACCCAAGCCCCCTTCCGTAAGCAAGGGGGCTGACACCCGTTGTCCACATGAGCTCCAGCCGCCCAACGCCAAACGGCCTGGCCCGCGGCATTCAATCGGTTCGCGCCGGGGGCTTTGATGCCACCGTCACTTGCCGATGCAGTGACGCGAGAAGATCCGGTCGAGCAGGTCGACGTCGATCACGGCTCCCGTGACATCGGCCAGCGCCCCAGCCCCGCGGCGGAGCCCGGCTGCGAGGAGCGACTCGTCCACGAAGCCGCCGGCCGCCCCCTGAGCCGCGGTCGCGGCCGCCTCGGCGAGCGAGTGACGAGCGGCCTCACATGCCACCGCCAGCCGCGTCGTGGCGGGTGACGACCGCGGCGGAACCGCCGCCACCGCCCGGAGGATCGCTGACCGCAGTTCCGGGATGCCGCGACCGGTGAGGCTGCTCGTGGGTAGGCCGGTCGAGACTGGCGCGAGGTCGCAACGGGTCTGCACGTCGATGCGAGTGGTTTCTCCGCTCGCGGCGAGCACACCGGCCGGACCAGCCGCATCGTCGCTGCCCGCATCGAGGCAGACGACAACCACTGCGGCCCGGGCCGCCTCACGCCGGCCGCGGGCCTGTGCCTCGGCGGCGACCGCGTCGAAGACCCCCGGCCCCGTCTGAGTCGCCCCCCTGGCGACGCCCGCCTCCAGCCCCGGCAGATCGACGAGCACGCACCGTGGCCCGACCTCGTCGCCGAGCGGGGCCTCGAGCCAGTCGCGGGTCGTGCCGCGCTCGTCGGCCACGAGCGCGGCGTGATGCCCCACGAGCGCGTTGAACAGGCTGCTCTTGCCGATGTTCGGCGGCCCGACGAGCACCACCCGCGGCAGGGCCGTCGAGCCGACGTCGCGGCTGGCGAGCCGCTCGGCCACCGTCGCGATCGCCGCGTCGCAGGCCTTGATCCGCGCGGCCACGTCTGCCCAGTCCGGTCCGGCCGGCACGCCATCGGGCGCGGTCTCATCGGCGAAGTCGATGCCCGCCTCGATGTCGGCCACGAGATCGAGGAGCTGCTCGCGGGCGATGGCCAGCCTACCGCCGCTGCCGGCGGCCATCCGGTCGAGCGCGTCCGAGAGCTCCGCGGGCGACGCGGCGTCGACGACGGCAAGCACCGCCTCGGCCTGCACCAGGTCGAGCCGGCCGGCCAGAAATGCCCGGAGCGTGAACTCACCCCCGCGGGCCAGCCGGCCGCCGTGCCGGCAGGCTTCCGCCACCACGGCGGCGACGAGCACCGACGACGCCGGCAGCTGCACCTCGGCGAGCGGCCCGCCCACCGGGCCCGAAGGCCCGGGCCAATGCAGGATCTCGACTGGAATCGGCCCCCAGTCACGGGCGAGCGGGCCGGCCAGCCGCGCCGTCACGAGCCGCCCCGCCCCGCCGGGCGGTGCAAACCCCGGCGGCTCCACGTCCACGAGGGCCGCGAGCACCTCGTCGAGCCCGTCGCCGGCCAACCGGACGATCGCCCGCGCGCCCGGCCCCACGGGCGTCGCCGCCGCCACGATCAGGTCGGAGGTGGAGAGCATGGAGATTGGTAGACCGATCCGTTTCGAATCTCGATGTTACCGAAACGTCACCTCGTAAGGGGCTTCATGTGGCTTGCGAGGGGTTGCCCGTGCCCCGGAGCCGGCGTTGATGGCAAGCGCAGGCAGGATGCCGAAGCGCAGCCAGCATCGAGTGA
>CAXNGP010000363.1:0-3077 GCA_964201845.1 Pirellulales bacterium | reverse complement strand
GAGCGTCGCCGACCGCAACGTCACGGCGTTGATCGAAGGAGCGGCCGCCCGCGGTCACCGGCTGGCGCTCGGCGGCCGCCTCTACTCCGACTCGCTCGGGGAGCCGGGCAGCGACGGCGACTCGCTCGAGGCCGCCCTGCAGACCAACGTCGCGCGGATCGTGGCGGGGCTGGCGCCCGGGCCGGAGGTCGCCAGCCCGTGACCGCCGCGGCCGCACCGATCCTCGAGTTTCACGACGTCACGGTCGCCTATGGCCGCCGACCGGTGCTCTGGAACGTCGATCTGGCGATCGCGGAGCCCTGCCTGTTCGGCGTGATCGGTCCCAACGGTGCCGGCAAGAGCACGCTCCTCAAGGCGGCGCTCGGCCTCGTGCCGGTGGTCGGAGGCTACGTGCGGTTCTTCGGCGCGCCGCTCGGCCGCGTGCGCGGCCGCGTGGGGTATGTGCCGCAGCGGGAGACCGTCGACTGGGACTTTCCCGTGAGCGTGATGGACGTCGTTCTGATGGGCACCTACGGCCGGCTCGGCTGGCTGCGGAGGCCCGGGCGTCGGGAGCGCGAACTGGCCCGGCACTGCCTCGATCGCGTCGGCCTCGTCGACCTCGCGGATCGCCAGATCGGGCGGCTCTCGGGCGGCCAGCAGCAGCGGGTGTTTCTCGCCCGGGCGCTCGCTCAGCAGGCGGAGGTGTATCTGTTCGACGAACCGCTCGCGGGCGTGGACGTCCGCTCGCAGGAACAGATTTTCCGCGTCCTGGCCGAGGTGCGTGACGAGGGCAGGCTGGTGGTGGTCGTGCACCACGACCTGCGGACGGCCGTCGAGTGGTTCGACCGCGTCGCGCTGGTCGACATGCGGCTGGTCGCCACCGGACCCACGGCCGACGTGCTCACGCCGGACAACCTCCGGCGGACCTACGCCGGCCGCGTCGAACTGCTCGAGGAACTCGGCCGGGCCGTCGCCGAACGGGGCCGGACACCATGATGATCCTCCCCCGGACGATCGCCTCCTGGTCGCCGCTGGTCGCCGTCGGCATGGGGCCGCTCGATGCCGGCCTCGCCTACAACACGCTGGTCGTGCTGGCGGGCGTGGCGGCCGTGGGCTTCGCCGCTGGCGTGGCCGGCACGCTGGCCCTGCTCCGCCGCCGGCCGCTCGTGGGCGACGCAGCGGCCCACGCCACGCTCCTGGGCGTGGGCGCCGCCTTCCTGATCACCGGCCGGCGCGACCTGCCCACGCTGCTCACCGGCGCCCTGGTGTCGGCCGTGGCGGCCCTCGGCGTGCTCGTGCTGCTGCGGCGGATCACGCGAACCCGCGACGACGCGGCCACGGCGATCGTGATCGGTGTCTCCTTCGGGGCCGGCCTGGCGCTGGTCGCGGGCATCACGGCCCGCGGCTTGCCCGGTGGCGCGGGCCTCGAGCAGTTTCTCCTCGGGCACACCGCCGCCCTGACGGCCCGCGACGCGACGCTTCTCGCCGCCGTCTCGGTCGCGGCCGTCGTGTTCGTGGCGGTCGCGTTCAAGGAGCTCGTGCTCGTCGCCTTCGATACCGCCTTCGCGGCGGCCATCGGCCGGCCGGTGGGGCTCGTCGATGCGGCGCTCGTCGCGCTGATGGCGGTGATGGTGGTGGTCGGGTTGCCGGCGGCCGGGGCCGTGCTCGTGACGGCGCTGGTGGTGATTCCGCCGGTCGCGGCCCGGCAGTGGACGAGTCGCGTGGGGCCGATGCTGCTCCTCGCGGGCCTGTTCGGGCTGGCCGCGGCGGTGGCCGGCGTGGTGGTGAGCACGCTGCGGCCGGGCCTGTCGACCGGCCCGCTGGTCGTCCTGGCGGCAGCGGCCATCTGCTTCGTGTCGTTCCTCGTGGCGCCGGAGCGCGGCTGGCTCGCGCGGCGGATGGGCGAGGCCGACCGGCGCCGACGGTGGACCCGCGGGCGGCTGCTGGAGGAGAGTCTCCGCCTCGGTGGCGACGAGGCCACCACGGAATTCGAGCGGCCGGTCGTGATCGATCGGGCGGCGGGCGACGCGGGCCCGCTGCGGCGGGCAGCGGGCCGTGCCTGGGAGCAGTTGGTGCGCGAGGGCGTGCTCGAGCGGGCAGCGAGTGACCGGTGGCGGCTGTCCAGTGTGGGCCTCGGGCAGGCTCGGGATCGGCGGCGGCGGATCGAGGCCTGGCGGCAGGTGCTCGACGCGGCGGTGGAAAACGGCCGCGACGCGTTCACGCTCGACCTGCCCGCGCCGGAGGAGGTGCTCGAGGCGACGGGACGGCTCGCTGCGGCAGGGCCCCGTCGGCCGGCGACGCGGGCCGGCGGAAGCGGCGAGGACGCGCCATGAGCCTCGCCCACGGTGCCGTCGTGTTCGCCGACGCCGGCTTCGCGCTGCACGGCTGGTCGATGGCCACGGCGGCGGCGGTCTCGGCGGCCTGCGCGCTCGTGGGCAGTTTTCTCGTGGTTCGGCGGATGAGCCTGCTCGGTGACGCGATCGCCCATGCGGTGCTGCCGGGCATTGCGGTGGCGGTGCTGGCGGGGGGGCGGCTGGGCGGGCCGCTCGTGCTTGCCGGTGCGGTGGGGGCGGCGCTCGTCACCGTCTGGCTCACACGGGCGCTGCACACGGCCGTGGGCCTCGCCGAAGACGCCGGCGCCGGCGTCGTCTTCACCTCGCTGTTCGCCCTGGGCGTGGTCATCGTCACGCTCTTCGCGTCGCAGATCGACCTCGATCCCCAGTGCGTGCTGTTCGGAATCCTGGAACTGGCGGCGTTCGACCTCGTGCCCCTGGGGCCGGTCTTCGGCTCGAGCCTCGGACCGCTGCTCGTTCCGCGGGCGCTCGTCACGGCGGTCGTCGTGCTCGGGCTCGTCGCCACCACGCTGCTGGCCACCTGGCGGCTGCAGGTCTTCACCGCCTTCGACCCCGCCGGGGCACGGGCCGCGGGTGTGCCGGTGGCGACGATCACGACCCTCCTGCTGGCAACCACGGCCGTGGCGACGGTGGCGGCGTTCGAGGCGGTGGGGGCCGTCCTCGTGGTGGCGATGCTCGTGGTGCCCGCGGCCACGGCCGAACTGCTCGTGCACCGGATGCCGCAGGTCGTGGCGGTCGCGGTGG
>CAXNGP010000362.1:0-3077 GCA_964201845.1 Pirellulales bacterium | reverse complement strand
TTCGTGGCCGACGGGCCCGTCCTCCAGATTGAGCCCGTTTCCGGCAGCGGGCTGGTGGTGAGCGTGCCCCTGCCCTTCCGGCCCGACCGGCTCGCCTTCAACGAGGAAGGGAGCCGCGTGGCTGCGGCCGACGCCTCGGGCCACGTGACCATCGTGGATATTCCTTCGGCCGCGATCACGATCATGCATCGCTTCGCCGATGGCGTCGCCTGGCTCGGATGGGCCGGCTGGAAGCGGGATGCCCTCGTCGTTCTCAGCGGCAACGCCGTGCATGTGTTCTACAAGACGTGGCAAGACTCGCCCGACGGCGACGCCCCGCCGGAGTGGTCGCTGCGACCGTTGCGGGAGGATGTCCTCGCGATCGCCACCCTGCCGGGCACCGAGGCCGTGCTGAGCGTCGATGATGCCGGCCTGCCGACGACGTGGTCGGTGGGAGGGCTGACCGAAGACGTGCCGTTGATCGGTGCCGCGATCATTCCGTCACGGACCTGGACCCCGGGCTTGATCGGCTGGAAGAGTCGGGGCGTGTGCTTCTTCGCCGAGGGACGCAAGGTGACCGAGGTCGCCCTCCACCACGACATCGAACGCTACACGCTCGCTGCCCCGGCAAAGGCCATCGCCTGGGTTGGCGACTCGCGTTTCATGATGCTCACGGATGAGCCCGGCGCGAAGCCGCGGCTCCTGCTCGCCGACCGCTCGCGACCAGACTGGAGCCGCGAGCTCGACGTCGGCGGAGCGACAATCGACTCGATCAGCCTGCTCGCCGACCGCCAACGGGTCGCCGCCATCACGAGCGACGGCAGCCTGCGGATCTATCGGCTCGCCGAGCGGCCCTGACCGCCGCGAGGCGATCGGGCCCTTCATCCGCACCACGGCCCAAGCCTGTTCCTCTGCGCAGTCGACGTCGCTGCCCTTGTCCTAAGTGGCGTCGAACCACGCACCAAGCTCGACACGGGCGCACTCCGCCGCTAAGCGCGGAACGCCTCGGGGTGCTAGAGCCCAAGCGAGGCCAGTTCGGCCTGCAGCCACGCCGTCCGCTCCTCCTCGCCCCGGGCCACGGCCTCCCATTCCCGACGAATCAGACCGGCGTCGATTTCGTCTCGATTGGCGGCCAGGAGCGTGCGGATGTCTTCCTGATCCTGGGGTCGAAAGGATACCAGTTTGGTGACGATGAGCCCCTCCGGAGCGAGGACTCGCAGCGAGTGGCCGGGAGTCCACGGCAACGACGTTGCGGCGGCCAACGCATGGACATACAGGGGCAGTACGGGCTTCAGCCAATCGATCCGGACCACGCCGAACCGAAAAGCCGTCATGTGATGCTGGACGAACTCACGAATGACCGCGTCCCGGTCCAGCGTGAAGCCGCGGCGGGCAAGTTCGTCGAGTAGACCGGGCAAGGCAATCTGTGGCACTTCGAGCAGGATGTCGAGGTCCTGGGTGAACCGCGGCCGGCCCCGGAGAATTGTGGCCACGCCACCCAGCACCGCGTATCGGATGCCGCGCGCGTCAAAAACCTCGCCCAGCACCTCGCTGGCCGCGACGAGATCGCCGGCCAGCGGCTCAGGGGTTTCCGCCATGTCGCACCAGGAACTGAGCGATCGCCTCGCGGGCCAAATCCTCCTGCCGCTGGCGGTAGGCCTCCACGAAGGCCCGCTTGGGCGATCGGGCGATCAGAACCGCACCGGCGGCCAACACCGACCGGATCGCCCGCATACGTTCGGCCGGAGTCGCCTCGCGGAATCGGGCAGCCTCCTCCGCCGAAACCTCGGCAGCGGTCGGAAAATGAAGGTCGCCGAGATCCACTGAAACACCTGGAGGCGGACGGATGCGAGCACCAGAATCGACAGTATATCCGCCGTGCGCTCCTTTCTGAGTCCAAGACAGGGAGTCAACGGCCAACACACGTCGTTCTTCACAGCAGGCCCGGCGGGCCACCGGCAGCCGCGCGGCCGGCCTAGGCAATCACGCTATCCACCACCACGCCGGCCACGTCGGTGAGCCGGAAGTCGCGGCCGTTGAAGCGGTACGTGAGCCGCTTATGGTCCATGCCCAAGAGGTGCAGGATCGTGGCGTGGAGGTCGTTCACGCTCACGCGGTCGGTCACGGCCTTGAAGCCGAACTCGTCGGTGGCCCCGTGGCAGACGCCCGGCTTCACGCCGCCGCCGGCCATCCAAACGGTGAAGGCATGCGGATTGTGGTCGCGGCCCGGCTGGGCCCCCTTCTGCGCGATCGGCAGCCGCCCGAACTCGCCTCCCCAGATCACAAGCGTCTCGTCGAGCAGGCCGCGGCGGGCCAGATCCTCGAGCAAGCCGGCGATCGGCCGGTCGGTCTCTTTGGCGAATCCCGAGTGGTTGCCGAGGATGTCGGCGTGGCCGTCCCAGCTCCGCTGGTTCTCCTCGCCGCCGGAATAAATCTGCACGAACCGCACGCCCCGCTCCACCATCCGCCGGGCGATCAGGCACTGCTTGGCGAAGTGGCCACAGGTCGGATCGTCGAGTCCGTAGAGATCGTGGGTCTCCTTCGTCTCCCGGGCGAGGTCGAGCGCCTCGGGAGCGGTCATCTGCATCCGGTAGGCGAGTTCGAAGCTTTCGATCCGGGCCTGGAGCGCGGAGTCGGCCCCGGCGCCGGCGAGGTGCCCGCCGTTGAGCCGCGAGGCCAGGTCGAACTGGGCCCGCTGCTGGGCGTCTGTGAGCGCCTTGTCGCGGACGAGGTTCGGGATCGGCGTGCCGGCCGTGTCGAGGCCCGTGCCCTGGAACACGCCCGGCAGGAAGCCGGCCGACCAGTTGGCGGCGTAGCCCTTGGGAAGCCCGCGGCCCTTCGTGTCGTACATCACCACGAACCCCGGCAGGTCGCGGTTTTCACTGCCGAGACCGTAGGTCACCCACGATCCGGTGCAGGGAAAGCCCATCCGCATCACGCCGGTGTTGATCTTGAGCAGGGCCGGGGCGTGGTTGTTGGAGTCGGTCCAGCAGCTCTTGAGAAAGGCCATCTTGTCGACGTGCTTCGCCAGGTGCGGAAACAGGCTCGACACCCAGGCCCCGCTCTGGCCGTGCTGGCGGAACTCGAACGGGCTCTTC
>CAXNGP010000361.1:0-3090 GCA_964201845.1 Pirellulales bacterium | reverse complement strand
CCGCCGGGCCATCCCTGGCCCCGGCGGGCTTGGCGGCACTCCGGCCTTCGGCCGCTGCCGCCGGCCGCACCTCCGGGCGGCCGTGTTCGGGGGCGCTCTGGCCCGCGGCGTGCACTCAGACGAATCGTTCCTTAGCGGCGGAGTTCAGCTCCGCCGAAGACGGGACGGAGTGGCGGCCGGTTTCCGCGGACCGGAGGCCCGCGGCGACTTCCGGCAATGGACTGCGAGAGGCCGCCCGTGCCAATCGAGCGGCGTAGGAAACCGAGCGGAGCAAGGATTGCGGAGCGAGGTTTCCTCCGAGCGACCGGAGGGCAGGATGCCCGTAGGGAGCGTCCGGCGAGATGGCACGGGCAACCTCGAGCCGCGTAACCCGAAGACTCTCCCGAGCGTCCGAGCGACGGGGACCGGCAGCCCCGAGCCTGCGTGGCCCACGACGCTGCCAGCGTCCGGACCTCGGCGTCAGTTATGATCCGTTCCCGCCAGCCCCCACTTCACGAAAGGATCAGCATGCGGCTCCTACTCTCGCTGTCGCTCGCCCTCCCCTGCCTTGCCGCCATGGCGGCGGAGCCGGGGGCGTTTCCCCGGACCACGATCGACCTGGGGTGCGTCGTCACCGACCTCGACAAGAGCGTGCGGTTCTACACCGAGGGAATCGGCTTCCGGGAGGTGAAGGGCTTCGAGGTGCCGGCCGGCCTGGCGACCGACGCCGGGCTGACCGACGCCCGACCGCTTTCGATCCGCGTGCTCGTGCTGGGCGATGATGACAACGCCACGAAGCTCAAGCTGATGCAGGTGGCCGGCACCCTGCCGCGGCAGGGCGACACCGACTTCATCCACTCCCACACCGGCTTTCGCTACCTGACCATCATGGTGGCCGACACCGACGCCGCGCTCGCCCGCCTCGCAAAGCTTGGCGTCAAACCGATCGCCAAGAGCCCCGTCGCCCTCCCCGAATCGCTCGCTCCCGGCATGCACCTGACGTGCGTCCGCGATCCCGATGGCAACGTCGTCGAGCTCGTCGGGCCACGGAAGTGACTCCTCGATTGGCCGAGGCGACGGTTGGCCGCCTGCTTGATTGACGGGCGCCCTGCCCGCCCGTAGGCTGCGGCTCGTGCGAGGGAGTCAAGCCCCCCTGGCCCCGCCCGGTTCGATCCGCCCCAGCGAGGAGCTGCGTCATGGTTTTTGGCCGTCGCCAACTGATCCGCGTGTGCACGATCGCGACCCTCACGGCCGCCGGCGTGGCCGGCTATGCCGGGATCGCCCTGTCAGCCCCGTCGCTCTGGGAGTGCAACTTCTGCCACCAGCAGTATCAGGGCGACTCGCTCCCGGCCTCGCTCCGCTTCACCAAGTGCCCGGCCAAAGAGATGAAGCAAAACCACTTCTGGATCAAGAAGGGCTGAGGCCGGGGAAGCTTCAGGCCCGCGGGATCTTGCCCGCCCGCTCCAGCCACGCCACCACGTCGGCCGCGAGTTCGTCGGGCCGGCGGGTGGCGGAATCGACCGTGAGTTCCGGCGTAAGCGGCTCCTCGTACGGGTCGTCGATGCCGGTGAAGTTCTTGATCTCGCCCGCCCGGGCCTTCTTGTAGAGACCCTTGGGGTCGCGGCCCTCGCAGACCTCGAGCGGGGCCCGGACGAAGATCTCCACGAAGTCGCCCGGGGCGAGGGTCGCCCGCACGGCATCGCGGTCGCGGCGGTAGGGGCTGACGAAGGCCGTCAGCGCGATGATCCCCGCCTGGGCGAAGAGCTCGGCCACGGCGCCGATCCGGCGGATGTTTTCGGCCCGGTCGTCGGCCCCGAAGCCGAGGCCGAAGCGGGCGGCGGCCTCCTCCCCGTAGCGGTCGCGCAGCAGAGCCGGGGCGGCGTTCAGCCCCAGGCGCACGTTGTCGCCGTCGAGCACGAACGTGCGGCAGCCCCGCGCGTGGAGCAGGCGGTCGACCGCGTTGGCCAGCGTGCTCTTGCCGCAGCCCGAGAGGCCCGTGAACCAGAGCACGCAGCCCTTGTGGCCCGCCGCCTGCTCGCGGTCGGCCCGGCTCACCGCGTGGTCGTGCCAGCGGACCTCCACCTGCTCGCCCGCCGCTCGCTGCTCCGCCATGATCGTTCTCCGGATGGGTGCCCAGACTCACCAGGCGTCGAGCCTGATCTCGATTTCCAGGCGCTGGGCGTCGCCGCCGGGATCGCCGCCGCGGCGGGCGACCGTCAGCCGGATCGTATCGCCTGGAATCCGACCCGACACGCGCGTGGTGAGCCCTTCGAAGTCGGCCACCGCCACGCCGTCGACCGCCACGACGACGTCGCCCGGCCGGACGCCGGCCTGATCCGCGGCCGAGCCGGGCTCGATGGTCTGGATCTCGCACGCGCCGCCGAAGGCGAGCGCCCCCACGCCCAGCTTGCCCCCGCGGCGCACGTCGATCTCGGCGGCGGGCAGCTTGCCCTCGAGGACCGCGATCGCCTCGTCACCCAAGCCGGTGCCGAACAGCTCGATCCGCTCGACCCGCTGCAGCCGGCCGAGGGTGGCCACTCCCCGCTCGTCCAGCTTCACGCCGTGGAAGGCGACCGCCCGCAGTCGGGGCAGCCGCGTCAGCTCCCGGAGATCGCCGCTGCTCCCCTTCCAGGCCCGACCAAACTCGACTTCGTCACCGGCCAGCTCGACCAGGGGCCGCTCGCGGAACACCGCCCCGAGCGACTCCAGCCGCTCACGGGCCGCCGCCGCCTGGCCGAACTGGTGAAACTCGAGGGCCGCCGCGGCGAGCCGGGCCGCCGCCTTCGACTCCTCGGCACACGCCTCGAGCGCGGCCTCGGCCTGCTCGGCGAGCGGCTCGACGGCCAGCATCTCCCGCAGGACCTCGACGCCCCGGCTGGCCACCTCCAGATCGCCCGCCCTGATCGCCGCGGCCAGGGGCCCGATCGCCGGTTGGCCGGCGGCCAGGAGATTCTTCGAGGCCGCTTCACGCCGGGCGTATTGCGGCGCACCAAGCTGCTCGATCCAGCCGGCGATCTGGTCGGCCGTCGCCAAGACCGCCGCCTCCTGGGCCCGGGCGACCGGCAGGCCACCGGGTGCCGCCAGGGCAACCGCCGTCACGACCGCACGCCA
>CAXNGP010000360.1:0-3102 GCA_964201845.1 Pirellulales bacterium | reverse complement strand
CCCCTGACCTTCTGGCTGCCAGCCAGACGCTCTCCCAATTGAGCTAATCCCCCAAACGTTGTTCGGGGCGGCACGGGCGTAGTTTTCCCGCTACTTTTTGATCGTATCGCTCGCCGTGCCGGGTGTCAACGTAGCCGCGTGGCCGCCGTTCCCGGGGTGGCATCCTGGGAGCGGCCACGGGCTGGAGCGGACTGGCGGCCGCCCGGTGCCGCAAGCACACTCTTACCACTGCCTGCCATCCGCGAGGCCGGCTGATGCGCGAGTCCTGGACTTTCCGCCGTCATGTCCGCCTCCCCTCGTCACCCGTCGTCTTCCGGCCGACCGCTCTCGGAGCGGACGATGGCCATGGCGAGCGTCGTGCTGGCAGTCTATCTCGTGGGGCTCGGGCTCACGCTCGCCGGCAACTCCGTGAGCGGGTCGTCGACGCTCGTGACGACGATCAAGCAGCGACTGTTCGCGCCCTGGATGGGGCCGGCGTGGCTCGACCTGGGGTTCGACCAACCGCTCACCTACGGGATGCCGGAAGATGCCGATCATGGGTTGGAGGTGCGTCGCTTCGAGCCGCAGGGCGACCCGCTCCGCCTTCCCGGGGAGCGCACGGGTGAGAGGGCGGCCCGCTGGCGCCGGCTGGCCCGCCGGATCGCGTCGGCGGCGAGTGAGGAGACCGCCGTCCCCCTGGCCGCCGGTGTCGGCCAGGGAGCCTTCGAGGCCATGCGAGAAGCCGACGTCTCCGTACGGGCGGTGCGGTGGCCGCTCGAGGAACGCGCCGCACCCCCGCAGGCTCCGCGGCCGGTCAAACCCTACGAGGCCCGGGTGCGACTGATCGACGGCGAGATCCAGCTCATCGAACTCGGCGGCGCGGCGAAGCGAGGCGAACTGGCCCCGGTGTTCCGCGACCAGCCAGCGGGCGCCGGTGCCGCCGATCGGGAACCCACGCCGTGAGCGGATCGCCCCCGTCACCGCGCGTCGCGGAGCATCGCCCGGCCGGCCTCGCCGCGGTGGGTGACGCCTGGCTGGCGTTTTGGTTCACGCCGGCCGATCCCCGCCCGCTGGCGGCGGTCCGCATGCTCACCGGGCTGCTGGGGCTCGCGTTGGCCGGGAGCTACGCGGCCGACCTCGAGGCATGGTTCGGGCCCGGGGGCATGATTCCTCCCTCGGCCTCCGGGCGGGCGACGCCGACGGTTTCGCTGTTTGCCGCGGCCACCTCGTCGCTCGCCTTGAACACGCTGTTTGGCGTGCTCGTCGCCGCACTGGTGGCGGTGACGTTCGGCCTCGCCAGCCGGCTCGCCTGCCTGGTGGCGGCCGTGCTCTGGGCGGCGCTGCTCAATCGTGGTCCCGTGCTCGCCGGGCCAGCCGACGACTGCCTGGCGGTGCTGATGTGGTGCCTCGTCGTGGGGCCGAGCGGCGCGGTCTGGTCGCTCGACCGGTGGATCGGCGACCGTCGCGGAATGCCGCCAGCCGCGGCGTCGCCCTGGGTCCGAGTGGCCCTGGGCCTGGTGCGCGTGCATGCGGTGGCGATCACGGTCGGCATGCTCCTGTCCCAACTCAAGGGCGACGTCTGGTGGGACGGCACCGCGGCCTGGTGGCTTGCCGCCCGGTCGCAGTCACGGCTGGTCGATCTGACGGGCCTGTACCGCGGCTCCGAGTACCTGATGAATCTCGTGACGCACGCGTTCGTGGGATTCGAGATCCTGTTCGCCGGCGGCCTCTGGTTCGACGCCACCCGGCGGCTGGTGGCCCGGGCGGGAATCGTGGCCTGGCCGCTGATCGGGATCCTGGCCGGCGAGCCTTTCTGGGGTCTGGCGCTTGCCATCTTCTGCGTGCCCGACACGGCCCTGCTCGCGCCGCCCGCCGCCGCCCAACGGGTCGCCTGAGGTCAGCCGGACCGGACGCGTCGAATCACCAGCCCGCATCCACGGGCATGCCGTCCTTGCGGTTACCGAGCCGGCGGTGTGTCTCGGGGTCGATGGTGTAGGGAATCGGCCGCACCGACCTGTCGCAGAACGCGAACTGGCACGACTGGCGGCCTGGACGGCGCTCCGCTGGAATACGATGCCAGTGCACTGGCTGTTGGAGGGCCAGCCCCCGGGGCCGATGGTGGCCGCAAGCGCTTTTACAGAGCGGGCAAAAATCAGGTTTTTAGACCTGGCGGAGTGGCGAAAAAGTGCCAGCGATCAACCTGATCGCCGCGGCTTGATGCTGTAACTATACGTGTGTATAGTACCAATGGCTGGGTGTCGTCGGCTGGTAACATTGAGTGGCGGATCAGGCGAAGCCTGTCGGCCCACCCCATCGGAGCCCGGCCCATGGCCACGGCGATCATTTTCGAGGATTCGCTCACCGTTCCGGTCTGCGCAGGCCTCGGTGAGTTTCGAAACTGGAGCCGGTCGGTCGACTTTCCCGACCTGGGCCGGATCGACTGGATCGAGGGGCGGATCGAGGTCGATATGTCGCCCGAAAATCTGTTCACGCATGGCACGCTCAAGACGGAATTGGCGGCCAGGATCTACGGCCTTATTCGGGAGGGCGATCGCGGCGAGGTCTTCGTCGATCGGACTCGCGTGGTCTGCCCGGCCGCCGACCTGTCCGTCGAGCCCGATGTCGTGGTGGTGATGCATGCGGCTATCGACGCCGGCCGGGTCCGGTTCGTGCCCGCCGGCGGGCAACCGATCGCACCGGCCGCCAGCGCTGTCAGTTCCTTCGTCGAGATCGAAGGCGGGCCGGATCTCGTGGTCGAGATCGTGAGCGATGCATCGGTCCACAAGGACACTCGTCGGTTGCCGCCCGCCTACCACGCCGCGGGCGTCCGGGAGTTTTGGATCGTGGACGCCCGAGCCCAGCCCCCCGCGTTTCGGGTGCTCCACCGCGGGCCGCGGGAGTTTGAGCCGCTGCCCCTCGATGCCGATGGCTGGACTGAGTCGCTGGTGCTCGAGCGGCATGTCCGGCTCACCGTGCACCAAACGCCGCGGGGCATTCCGCGCTACGAGCTGCAAATCCGGCCTGCCGTCGCCCCGCCGGTGATCCACCGGCCGTGAGACCGTGGCGCCGAGCTTTTGCCGAGCGATCGGTCGGACCTATACTGAAGGGCGTTGAGGAAATGCT
>CAXNGP010000359.1:0-3118 GCA_964201845.1 Pirellulales bacterium | reverse complement strand
AGCCCTGCACCGCCCGAGGCGCAGGGAGCGTCGGGCGAGATGGCACGGGCGACCCCGAGCCGGCGTCATCCAGGGGTCAGGCCGTGGCGGTGAGCCGATCCATCGCGGCCACGAGTTCCTTGACCGCCGCCACGCTCTTGTCGAGGCCGGCCCGCTCGGCGGGCAGGAGATCGAGCTCGATCACCCGCTCCACGCCGCCGCTGCCGAGGATCACGGGCACGCCCACGAAGTAGCCGCCCACGCCGTACTCCTTGTCGCAGTAGGCCGCGACGGGCACGAGCCGCTTCTTGTCCCGCACGATCGCCTCCACCATCTGCGTGGTCGCGGCGGCCGGGGCGTAGTAGGCGCTGCCCGTCTTGAGGAGTCCCACGATCTCGGCGCCCCCCGTCCGCGTCCGCTCGACGATCTCGGCGAGCCGCTCCGGACGGATCAGTTGCGTGACCGGGATGCCCCCCACGCTCGTGCAACTCGGGATCGGCACCATCGTGTCGCCGTGGCCGCCCAGCAGCATCGCCGCGATGTCCTCCACGCTCACGCCCAGCTCCATGGCGAGGAAGGCGCGGTAGCGGGCCGTGTCGAGGATGCCCGCCTGCCCCATCACACGGGCGGCCGGGAAGCCGGTCACCTGGAACGTGCGCTGGACCATCGCGTCGAGCGGGTTCGAGACGACGATCACGATCGCCTCGGGACTGGTGTCGCGGATCTTCGCGGCCACGTCGCCCACGATCCGGGCGTTGGTCGAGAGCAGGTCGTCGCGGCTCATGCCAGGCTTGCGGGCGATGCCCGCGGTGACCACCACCACGTCGCTGCCGGCCGTGGCCGCCCAGTCGGTCGTGCCGGTGAGCCGGGAGTCGAAGCCCATGATCGGCGCGGCCTGGAAGAGGTCGAGCGCCTTGCCCGCCGGCATCCCCTCGGTGGCCGGGATGTCGAGCAGCACCACGTCGCCGAGTTCGGCGGCGGCGGTCCAGTGGGCGGTGGTGGCGCCGACGTTGCCGGCTCCGATGATCGAGATCTTCGCGCGTCGCATGAAGGGCTCCGAGGGGAGAAAACGGGAGGGAGGGTGAACGGGGTGAGGGCGGGGTTCGTCAGCGGCCGTCGGGGCCGGCGTCGGAGGGCATGTCGTCGCCGCGGATGTCGATCCGGTCGGGCAGTTCGGCCCGCGACTGCTTGATCGCGCGATTGACCGCCCGATTGCTGGAGAGCAGCCCCAAGCCGAACACGGCCGCCAGGGTCGCGATGGCCGCGATCCCGACGATCAGGGCCGTGTTGCGGGAGGCGGGATCCGCGACCGGCGGCGTCCAGATGGCCTGCGGACCGACGACCAGGGTCGTCTGCTGCCGCTCCGTCTCGGCGACCAGGTGGTCGCCCTTGTCGACCGGCGCCTCGAAGGAGTAGGCGTATCGCTTGAACGCGAAGCCCGGCACCCGGACCGGCTCGTTGATCCGGTCACCGCTGGGCATGCCGGGCGACAGTTCCCGCACGCAGCAGACGATCGGGAACGTGTTCTGCATCCGTCCGTCGACATCCAAGAGCGGCGTGTCGACGAACACGTACAGCTCCCAGTAGTGATCGCTGCCCACCTCCTGGCGACGGTAGGCGTCGTCGATCGCGACCCGCGTCGCCCGCAGCGCCGTTCCCTGGATCACGACCGGATCCCCCCGGTGGGTCGGGAAGAACTTGCGACCCGGATCGATCAGCTGCAGATAGTCGGTTGGGTCGCCCGCCGCCGTCGCAATCGCCTTCGGCTCGGTGCGGCCCACCGCCGCCAGGGCGGCGTAGAAGGCGGCCGTGTCGCCCCGCACCAACTTCTGGCCATCGGCCACCGTGTCGAACAGGCCGTAGTCGAAGCCCGTCTTGCCGAGGGGCGTGTCGGGATACCAGCCGATGCCGGCGGCAGCGACCACGAGGCCGGGCCGGGCGTCGGGCCACGGAGCGGCGTCGGCCGGTCCACCGGCCGGCCGCGGGGCCGCGGTGATGGACAACGGCAGACCGAACACGCCCGTGGGCTCGTCGATCGGCTGCCAGCGGGCCCACGACGACGGTGCCGCGGTGGTGAGCACGTCGACGACCAGCCCCCGCTCGTCGACGATCCGGACCACGTCATACGAGGCTTTGCCCAGCCGCTCCGCGAGCTCCGCCGAAACCTTCTGCGGCGCGACGAACGTGGCCCGGCCACGCACGGCCACGAGCGTGTCGGCGATCGCGACCGCTTCGCCGGCCGCCGGAACCTTTGCGGCGGCCGCCCGCCAGCCGGCGGAGAGATTGGCCGGCGCGTCGATCCGCTGGAGAACCTTGACGACGGCGGCCTCGGCCTCCGGGCTCCACTCCCCGGCCGACTCGATCGCGGCCCGGCGCGGCCGGTCGATCTCGCGCAGCACCAGAAACGACGCCACGTCGCCGGCCGGCCGATCCTCAGCGACCAGACTGCGGCTCCCGCAGGCGGCAGCCAGCAGGACCCCGAGCATCAGTCCGCATCGCCACGCCGTCATCGGGCCGTTCATCGGTCGTCTCCGTCGGGTTACCGGCCGCGTGCCTCCTCGTCCGCCGCGACACGCCGCAGCAGATCACCGATCGACACCGTCTCGACGCCGGCCAGGGCCGCGTCGAGGTCACCTGCCTGAGGCAGGGCCCGCCGCTTGCGGCCGGAGGCGAGGAAGCCGATCGCGATCGTGCCCACCAACGCCAGCATCGTAACAACGCCGATCACCGCCAGCGAGAGGTCCCACCAGCCCGCCTCCGATTCGACGCCTTTTACCGCCGGGCGGGTGGGCGCCCGAGCCAGCAGCAGTGGGGCCACGCGGACGCCGTCGGCGGCGCGATAGGCCATGTTCTTGAAGAAGCAGCCATCGACGACGACCGGTTCCTGGATCTCCATCCCCGTCGCCAGGCCCTCCGGCAGTTCGAGGAAGTGGACGATGACCGGCGACGCCGGTCCCCCCTCGGGCTCCATCCAACCCTGCCAATAGTCGTTGATCGAGTAGTTGTTGTCCGGCGCACGCAGCTGCTCGAGCCGCCGGAGCGTTCCCCGGAACCGCACCGACCGGCCGCGAAACGATTTCGGCTGGCCGAAGATCTCGGTGAAGCCCACCTCCTGCGGCGGCGGCAGGCTGCGACCCTC
>CAXNGP010000358.1:0-3130 GCA_964201845.1 Pirellulales bacterium | reverse complement strand
CGTGGGCGTCCCGTGGACGAGCACGTTCGTGACGCCCGGCCAGTACGGCGTCGACACCGCGACGAACACGGTCTGGGTCGTCAACGACACCAACAGCCAGTTCGTGGTCGTGCCCGAGCCGGCCACGCTCGGCCTCGCCGCGGCCGCGGCCCTCTCTACCCTCGCCCTGCTCCGCCGCCGCCGCAGCTGACCGGCGATAGAGCGAGGGGTTGCCCATGCCAATCGAGCGGCGTAGGAAACCGGCTGCACGCCCGCCGGGCCATCCATGGCCCCGGCGGGCTTCGCGGCCCGCCGGCCGCCGGCCGCACCTCCGGGCGGCCGTATTCGTGCGTGGAGTACGGCACCTCGTTTGCTCAGACGAATCCGAGCCTCGGCAAAAAGGGGACAGTCCCCTTCGGCCGATGGCCCGACCCATCGGAAAGCGCCGCGGGCCCGCGGCGCTTTCGCACCGCGGGCCCGTCGGGTTTTGTCGCGTCCCCTGCCCGGGGACGCCTGTCTTCACCGGCCGACTTCAGGGCACAGTGAACTTGCCTGCGGCCGCCCGCCTCGCGGCCGCGAAGGCCTACCGCACCGCCTCCTGCAGCATCTTCGAGTTGGGCACCGAGTGCCGCGACACGGCCCCTTCCTCGCGGGTCTCGATGATCGTGGCCACCGGCCCGACCTCGCGAACCGTTCCCTCGAGGCCGGCCACGCTCACGCGGTCGCCCGCCTGGATCCGCTGCCGCACGTAGTAGCCCGAGAGGATGCCCGCCATCACGTCGCGGCCGCCGAGGCCGAAGGCGAGGGCGAAGCCCGCCGCCAGGCCGGCCGACGCGATCAGGATCAGCTTCTCGAGCAGTGCGAACTGGATGCCCAGCTGGTTGAAGGCCGCGATGAAGGTCAGGATCGAGAGCACCCAGTAGCAGCCGGCCGCCAGGTACTCCGCGTAGGAGAGCCCCACCCGGTCGGCACTCGTGGCCACCACGCCGCGGACGAAGGTCGCCGCGAGCAGGCCCACGACCACCACCACCGTCGCCACGAGCACCTTCGGGATGTAGTTCACCACCTCCCGCATGGCGAGCGACACGCTCTCCAGGCCGAGGATGCTGAAGGCCGCCATCACGAACACGCTCATGAGCAACCAAAACACGATGCCCCCCACGATCGCGGGCACGGGCCGGCGGATGCCGACGTCGTGCATGCTGCGGGCCAGGCCGCTCTTCTCGGCCGCCGTCTGCAGGCCGATCTTGTCGGCGATCACGCCGATCAGGCCGCCCACCCAGCGGGCCACCACATAGCCGGCCACGAGCACCACCACCATGGCCACCATCTTCGGGGCCAGCATGATCACCTGGCTCCACGCCTGGGTGAAGCTGTCCACCAGCGCCTGCTTCGAGGCGTTCACCGTTTCCTGGGCCGTCTGCACGGCCGTCTGCCCGACCAAGACCACGTCGTTCATCGTCGCTCGTCCTCCCCGGCGCCGGCGGGTCCCTCATGGATCGCCGGAGCCAAACCGCGGGAAAGTTCCTGTTGGCCCGCGTGCCAACTGCCGGCAGCCGTGCCGGCGTGTCTCGTCATGTCTCCCGGGAGCCGCCGTCGCGGTCGGAGACCCGGCGCTCTGGCCAGGTGCCCGTCACGCTGAACCGCATCGCCGCGAGCACCAGCTCCACAAACTGCACCGCCGCCCAGGGCAGCGCCTGCAGCGCGAAGCCGGCCACGTGGGCCGCGAGCAGCCGCGGGTGGAGCTTGGCCCGCACCCCCGCCGAAAACTCGGGCGCCGCCGGCACCGGCGGCACATCGACTTCGGCGAGGCTCTCGAGCAGGTCCATCGCGGCGTTTCAGGGGCGTCTCTGGCGTCACCCCGCAGCCTCACGGCCGCGATCCCGGGCGACAAAAGGTGAGTAGCCGCCCGGCGCTACTTTGTCACAAAGATTTTTTCGCGGCTGTTTTACAGAGGTCGGGTTTGCCCATGCCGACTGCTTGTGGGCCGCCGGGGCATCCCTGCCCCCGGCAGCCTTGGCGGCCCTCGGGCCTTCGGCCCCGGCCGCCGGCCGCACCTCCGGGCGGCCGTGTTCGTGAGCGGTGTGGCGCCCGCCGTCTGTTCAGACGAGTCCGGGCGGCAGCGTGCGCATCCATGGACGGCTCGGGGTGGCCGGTTCCCTGGAGCCGGCCTTGATAGCGAGCGAAGGCAGGATGCCGAAGCGAGCTAGCATGGAGCGACCGGAGGCCACGAGGGCCGAAGGAAGCGTCCGGGCGACAGGGACCGACCGCCCCGAGCCTGCGTCACCCAAGACGCAGGCAGCGTCCGCGAGCTACGCACGGGCGACCCCCAAGCCACGCTACGGAGGTGCCAGCTTCTCCCGAATTCGGCTCACCCGCATCCGCAGCGCCCCGGGCGTCGAGTCGAACATCTCCGCCAGGGCGTCGTAATCGTGTCCTTCGGCAAACTTCATCAGGATGATCGCCCGGTCCTCCTCGTCGAGCGTGCCGAGCACACGCTCAAGATCCTGGGCCGCGGCGACCGCCGTGGCCGGATCGGGGCCGGAGGCGGCGTGGGTCTCGGTCGGTGGCGGGCCCTCGCCCACCTCGGTCGTCTCCCGCTTCCGGCGACGCGACCGAGACCGCCGCAGCGTGAGGCAGGTGCGGATGGCGACGCCGTGGAGCCAGGTCGAATAGCGGCTGCGGCCGGCGAACTTACCGCGGTCGAAGAACAGCCGTACGAACACCTCCTGGGCGGCGTCTTCGGCGTCGTGCTGGCTGCCCATCAGCCGCCAGCAGACCCGCCAGACGCGGTCCCGAAACCGCTCGACGAGCGCGGTGAAGGCCACACCGTCGGAGCCCTCGCGGGCCGCCAGCGCAGCGAGTTCCTCGTCGGTCGCCGTCGCGATCGGGTCGCTGCCGGGATCGCCCACGTCGGTCCCCCCGCGTCATGCCCTGGTCACGAGCCGAGCGCCGCCGCCGCCCGCGCAAGCGCCGCCTCGACCACGGCGGCAGCCGCCGCCTCACCGCCCTGGCCCACCGCCTGTTCGGCCACGAGCCGCACGATCGGCTCGGTGTTGCTCGCCCGCACGAGCAGCCAGCCGCCGGGATAATCGAGCCTGAGGCCGTCGAGCCGGCTCGTCCGCGCTTCGGGAAAGGCCGTCGCGATCCG
>CAXNGP010000357.1:0-3137 GCA_964201845.1 Pirellulales bacterium | reverse complement strand
GCCTCGTGCTCTTCTCCGCCGCCCAGTCGGTGAGCAACTCGGGCTCCTGCCCGTTCGGCCAGGAAGCCGACGGCCTGGTGACGGCCGAGGGCTACGTGGCGCTCGTGATCAAGAAGCTCTCCCAGGCGATCGCCGACGGCGACCGGATCCGGGCCGTGATCCGCGGCTTGGGCGTGGCCAGCGACGGCAAGGGCAAGAGCCTGTGGGCACCGCGTCAGGAGGGGCAGGTGCTCGCCGTCGAGCGGGCCTATCCCGATGCCGCCGACATCGCCCGGATCGAATACATCGAGGCCCATGCCACGAGCACGCAGGTGGGCGACGCCACGGAACTCGGCGCGCTCTCGCGGCTGATGGGCCGTCATCTCCCGGCCGGCCGGCAGATCCCG
The DNA here is from genome assembly GCA_964201845.1 of Pirellulales bacterium. GTDB lineage: Bacteria > Planctomycetota > Planctomycetia > Pirellulales > UBA1268 > QWPN01. The sequence continues at coordinate 2,751 of CAXNGP010000357.1, read as the reverse complement.
ATCGGCAGCGTGAAGGCCAACATTGGGCACACGCTCGAGACCGCCGGGATCGCGAGCCTCGTGAAGGTGGTGCTCGCGATGGAACACGGCATGATTCCCCCCGGCACGACCGCGCGGGAGCTCAACGAGGAGTTCGACTGGGCCGGCGGACCGTTCAGCGTGCCCGCCGCGCCGCTCGCCTGGCCGGCCCACGCCGACGGCTCGCCGCGGTGCGCGGCGGTCAACGCGTTCGGCATCGGGGGGCTCAACGTCCACGTCTCGCTCGCCGAGCATCTGCCCGCTGGTCTCCCGCAACAGCCGGCGTTGAGGCCGGCCCAGAAGGCCGCCGATCCCGACGCCGAGGCGATCGCGATCGTGGGGGCCGGCTGCGTGCTGCCCGGCGCTCTCACGCTGGAGTCGTTCTTCGAGCTCCTCGACCGTGGTGACACGGCGATCGGCCCGGTGCCCGCCGACCGCTGGGACGCGACGCGCGCCCTCGACCGTTCCGGTCCGCGCACCTGGCACACCACCAGCGACGTCGGCGGCTTCGTCCGCGACTTCGTCTACGACTGGCGGCGGCACAAGGTGCCCCCGAAGCAGATCGCCGCGGCCAACCCGCTGCAGTTCATGCTCCTCGAGGCGGCCGACGCGGCCATCAAGGACGCCGGCGGCCCGGCGAGCCTCGACCGGATGCGGACCGGCGTCGTGGTCGGCACGCTGTTTGGCGGCGACTTCGCCAACCAGCTGCAGATGGGCCTGCGGCTGCCCGAGACGCGAACCTATCTCGAGGCGGGCCTCCGCCGCCGGGGCCTGGCCGCCGCCGACATCGAGCGGATCGTGGAGGCCTACGAGGAGCGGCTGCTCGAAAAGCTCCCCGCGCTCGTGGACGAGACGGGCAGCTTCACGAGCAGCACGCTCGCCAGCAGGCTCACCAAGACCTTCGACCTGATGGGCGGTGCGCTCGCCCTCGACGCCGGCGATTGTTCGAGCCTGGCGGCGCTCTCCGCGGCCGTCGACATGCTGCGGCAGGGCACCTGCGACGCGGTGCTCTGCGCGGCCGGCGAGCGGTGCATGGACCTGATGGCGTTCGAAGGGCGGTCACTCGGCGGGTTCCTCGCGGACCGGCCGGTGTCGGTGCTCGACGGTCGCACGACCGGCGGCGACGTGGCGGGCGAGGGCGCGGCGGTCGTGGTGCTCAAGCGGCTTGCCGATGCGCGGGCGGCGGGCAACCAGATCCGCGGCGTGATCCGGGGTGTGCGGGTGGCCGCCGCCCGGTCCCGTGATGAGGCGGTGCAGAAGGTGGTGCGTGAGGCCGGCGATGCGGCCACGATCCCGCCCGCAGCCGTCGCCGCCGTCGAGGTCGCTGCGGCCGGCGGCCACCGGCAGGCCGGCGGTGAGCTGCGGCTGCTGGCGGAGAGGTATGCGGTTGACTCCCGGCCCACGGCCGGTGCACTCGACGGGCTCGTCGGCCACCTCGGCGCGGCGGCTGGTGCCGCCGGCCTCATCAAGCTGACCCGGGCGCTGGCCACGGGGAGCATGCCCGGCACCGCGGCGCTGGCGACGGCCAGGAGCGCGACGGCGGCCCTCGAAGCCGCGTCTGCGGCGTTGCCTATCCCGGCAGTCGCCGGATCGGCCTTCCGGGCGGGCAGCGTGACGGTCAGCCAAGACGAGCAGGCCGGTCATGTGGTGGTCGACAACGGCCAGCCCGTGCCGGTGGCGGTTCGGCCCGTCGGAGACGCCGCGCGGGCCGTGAGTGGCCGGCGGCATCAGCCGATGCCGGCCCCCGTCGAATCGGTTGCGGGCGGTCGGCCGCTGGTGGCGGCGATCTTCCCGGGCCAGGGTTCGCAATACACCGACATGTTTCGCGGCCTCGTGGCCGAGGTGCCGGCCGCGGCCGAGGTGCTGCGGCGGCTCGATGCCGACGCGCGGGCGGCCGGCTGCGAGACGCTCGCCGAGATCGCCTGGCGGCCCGACAACGGCCTGGGCACGCGGATCTGGGACACCCAGTGGTCGATGTACCTGGGCGACCTGTTCGCGTGGGGCGTGCTCGAGTCGCTCGGCTTCGCGCCCGACTACCTGGCCAGCCACAGTTTCGGTGAGTTTCCGGCCCTCACCGCCGCCGGCGCCTGGAGCATGGCCGACGGTATCAAGGCCACCCGCGGCCGCGCGGCCGCCGTCGAGCGGCACGGCCCGCGCAACGGCGCCATGCTTTCGGTGATCGCCGACGCCGCGACGGTTGCCGCCGCTATCGAGCCATTCGCCGGGCAGGCGTGGGTCTGCGCGGCCAACGCCCCGGCGCAATACGTCGTCGGCGGCACGGCCCGGATCGTCGATGCGATCGAAGTGCTGCTCGAATCCCGCCGCGTGAAGACGAAGCGGCTGGCGGTGCCGAGCCCGTTCCATACGCCGCTGCTCCAGGCCGCGGCCGACGAACTCGCCAGCACGCTGCGCCCGCTGCCGATCCAGGCCCCGCGGACGCCGATCCTCAGCAGCACGACCGCGCGCCAGCTCGACCAGCCGGCAGACGTGCTCGAGAGCCTCGTGCGGCAGATGACCGAGACGGTCCGCTGGATCGAGGTCGTAAACCGGCTGTATGACGCCGGGGTGCGGACCTTCGTGGAGGTGGGGCCGTCGGGTGTGCTCACCGGTCTGGCCCGCCGGATTCTCGAGGGTCGGCCGGGCGCGACGTTCCTTCAGTTCGACCAGCGGGGCCGCTCGCCGCGGGAGCACCTCGAGCGGCTGCGCGACCAGTTCGCCGCCGCCGGCTGCCTG
>CAXNGP010000356.1:0-3138 GCA_964201845.1 Pirellulales bacterium | reverse complement strand
ACGAAGTCGCCGAACTGGGCCTCCCACATCACGAGGCCGTCGGGGCAGTCGAGGCTGTAGCCATATTCGAAGCCGAGCACTCCCGCCTCGGAGAGCGGGCTGTTGTAGATCTCCACCGGCGCCTGATCGGGGGCGAGGTGCTCGAGCGAGCACCAGGTCTCGTCGGTGACAGCGTCATGGATCACCGCATGGCGGTGGCTGAAGGTGCCCCGCTGGCTGTCCTGCCCCGAGAGTCGCACCCGCAGGCCCTGGGTCGCGAGCGTGCCCAAGGCGAGGGCCTCGGCGGCCGACCAGTCGAGCGGCAGGGTGCCGGCGGCCATCTGACGGCGGCCTTCGAGAAACTTGGCGATCTTGGCATGGGGCTGGAAGCCGTCGGGCAGCGTGATCAGCCGCTCGAGCATGTCGACGAGCACGTCTCGCCGCACGCCCGTCTGGACGTCGGCCGCCTCCCGTTCGCGGCCGCCGATGTAGAAGGCCCACATCCCGCCGACGTCGCTCTTGTGGACATAGTCCTCGCTCTTGGCCACCGTCAGGTCGGCCGCCAGTTTGGCCTGCTGCTGCTCGACGATCGACGCCGCCTCCTCGGCCGTGATCTCGCCGAGCTTGAGCAGCCGCTCGAGGTAGCTCTCGTGCGCGCTCGGCCGACGCTCGATCACGCGATACAGCGCCGGCTGCGTGAACGCGGGCTCGTCGGCCTCGTTGTGGCCGCGCCGGCGGAAGCAGTACATGTCGACGACCACGTCCCGCTGAAACTCGCGGCGGAAATCCATCGCCAGGCTCACCACCTGCGCGACGGCCTCCGGATCCTCGCCGTTGACGTGGAAAACCGGGATTTGGAGCATCTTCGCCACGTCGGTGGCGTAGGTGCAGGACCGCGCCTCCATCGGCCCGGTCGTGAAGCCGATCTGGTTGTTGACGATCACGTGGAGCGCGCCGCCCACGCGATAGGCGTCGAGTTCCGAGAGATTGAGCGTCTCCTGGATGATGCCCTCGCCGGCGAAGGCCGCGTCGCCGTGCACCTGGATCACCATGCCCTGCTGCCGGGCCTGGTCCCCCGCACGGTCCTGCCGGGCCCGCATCCGCCCCAGGGCCACCGGATTGACGAACTCCAGGTGGCTGGGGTTGAAGCACAGCGTCAGGTGCACGCTCCGGCCGTTCGCCGCCTGGTAGTCGGTGGAATGGCCGAGGTGATACTTGACGTCGCCGCGGCCGACGTGGAGCTCGGGATCCATGTCGGCGAACTCGCGGAAGATCCGCTGCGGGCTCTTGCCCATGATGTTGGCCAACACGTTGAGCCTGCCGCGGTGGGCCATGGCCATCACCACGTCTTGGATTTCCTGCCCGGCCGCCCGTTCGATCGCCATCTCGAGCAGCGGGATCAGGCTCTCCGAGCCCTCGAGCGAGAAGCTCTTCGCCCCCAGGAATCGCTTCTGGATGAACTCCTCGAATACCGCCGCGGTCGTCATCTGGCGGTAGATGCGGAGCTGCTGTCTGCGGTCGAGCTGGATGCGGTTCTCGCAACCCTCCATCCGCACCTGCAGCCACTGCCGCACGCGGAGATCGTCCATGTGCATGAACTGCACGCCAATCGACCGGCAGTAGGTGTTCCGCAGCCGCTTGATGATCTGCCGCAGCGACATCGACTGCGGTCCCTCGATCGTGTCGGTCGAGAAGGACCGGTCCATGTCCTCCTCGGTGAGGTGATAGAACTGTGGGTCGAGCTCGGGCAGCCCGGGTCGGGGCCGGCCCAGCGGGTCGATCTCGGCCATCAAGTGGCCGCGGACGCGGTAGGCCCGCACGAGTTGGTCCACCCGGTCCTGCAGGAACGCGACCCGCTCCTCGCCGGCCGTGCCGGTGGCCACCGGGAGCGGGAGCGGCTTGGCTTCCCCCGCCGGCGCCGCCGGCAGCCGGAGGTCGCCGTTGGCCACCGCGACGGCATGGCCCGTCGCGATCCCATCGGGCGTCACGAGACGCGGCGCCGGATGCGAGACCGCGCCGTTGCCCGCGGTCGGACCCGGCGTCGGGGCCGGGGCCGGCCGGCCGTTGGTGACCGGAGCCGACGAGCCCGCGGCGGCCCAGGCGTCAAAATAGGCCTTCCAATCGGCGGGAACGCTGGCCGGGTCTTCCTGGTAGCGCTCGAACAACTCCTCCAGAAAGGCCAGGCTCGCCGTCCCGGCCGAATCGATGCTCGCGGTGGGTATCACGATCGGTTCCAGTGGCAGGCTACCTGGCCAACAACAGCCGGCCCGGGCTCTCCAGGTAGCCGATCACCTCGTTGAGGAACCGGGCCGCCATGGCCCCGTCGACGAGGCGATGGTCGTAGGAGAGCGACAGCGGCATCATCAGCCTCGGCTCGATGCGATCCTCATAGACGACCGGCATTTTCCGGGACCGGCCCAGGAGGAGGATCGCGACCTCCGGCCAGTTGATGATCGGCGTGGAATAGGCGCCGCCGACGGCACCCAGGTTGCTGATCGTGAACGTGCCGCCCCGCAGATCCTCGACGCCGTACTGGGCGTTTTTCGCCTTCTCGGCCGTGTCGGTGATCGCCTGGGCGATCTGGGGAATCGAGAGCTCATCGCAGTCGCGGAGCACGGGCACGACCAGGCCGCGGGGCGTGTCCACCGCCAGCCCGATGTTGACGTATTCCTTGTAGACGATCTCCCCCTTCTCGGGATCGATCGTGGCATTCACCGCCGGGTGCTGCCGGAGCGACAGGCTGACCGCCTTGATCACGAAGGCCAAGGCCGTGAGCTTGAGGTTGCTCTTGGCGTATTCGGCCGCACTCTCCTTGCGCAGCCGCTCCAGTTCGGTGACGTCGGCGTCGTCGAAGTTGGTGAGGTGCGGGATCGTGGAGACGCTGCGCACCATGTTGGCCGCGATCGTCTTCCGCATCCGCGACATCTGCTCGCGGCGGATCGGCCCCCAGTCGTCGCGCTCGGTGCCTGGGCTCGACCGCGGTCGGGCGGACGGCGCACCGCTGCTAGCCTGCCGGACGGCGGCGATCACGTCCTCGCGAACGATCCGGCCGGCCGGTCCGCTGCCGCGAACCCGCCCGAGATCCACGCCGAGTTCGCGGGCCAGCCGCCGCACGGCCGGACCGGCGGGATCGACCGTCGCGGTCGCCGCCACCGGCTC
>CAXNGP010000355.1:0-3146 GCA_964201845.1 Pirellulales bacterium | reverse complement strand
GCCCGCCGGTTCGCCACCTACAAGCGGGCCGACCTGCTGCTGGCCGACCTCGACCGGCTGCATGCCCTGATCGCCGATCCCGACCGGCCGATCCAGATCATCTACTCGGGCAAGGCCCATCCGGCCGACGAGCCGGGCAAGGGGCTGATCCGCAAGATCGCCAACCTCCGGCACGACCCGCGGTTCGCCGGGCGGCTGGTGTTCATCGAGGATTACGACATCAACGTCGCCCGCCACCTCGTGCAGGGCGTCGACGTGTGGCTCAACAACCCGCGGCGGCCCCTCGAGGCCTCGGGCACGAGCGGTCAGAAGGTGGTGCTCAACGGCGGCCTCAACTGCTCGATCCTCGACGGCTGGTGGGCCGAGGCGTTCGACGGCCGCAACGGGTTCGCGATCGGCCGGGGTGAGACCCACTTCAACGACGAGATCACCGACCGCCGCGACGGTGAGGCCCTGTTCGCCACCCTCACCATGGAGGTCATCCCGCTGTTCTACGAGCGGGACGCCGACGGCCTGCCCCGGGCGTGGATCCGGATGATGATGAACTCGATCAGTTCGCTCGCCTGGCGATTCAGCGCCCACCGGATGGTGATGGACTACGCCCGCGTCTGCTACGTGCCGGCGGCCGGCGGCATCTCCTGCGACATGGCGAGCCGCTGACCGTCACTTCGCCGCGGGCTGGCGGGAAAAATCGAGTTCCTTCTTCCAGCGGTCGAAGGCCTTGGTGGCCTCGGCCTGCCGGGCCTTGGCCGCCTCGAGCTCGGCCGAGGAGTCTTCCAGGGCCTTGCGGGCGGCCGCCATCTGAGACTCTGCCACCTGGACGGCCTCGGTGGCCTGGCGGGCCTTCTCGGCGGCCGCCTGTTCAACCGCTTTGACCTCGCCGAGGGCCTTTTCGGCGACGGCGAGTCGCTGCTCGAGCCGAGGAGGATTGGTATCGATCGAGCCGGCCGGCTTGCCGTCGGCCGCAGTGAAGGCCACGAGTCCGCCGGCCCAGTCACCCGCGAAGAGCCTGCCGCCGTCACTCGTCACGGCGACGCGAGTGCCAATGTCGGCCAGCGGCCCCATCTCCCGCTCGGCGGCGCCGTCGGCCTTCCAAAGCTTGAGCTTGTTGTCGCGGCCGGTGGTCACGAGGCGTCCATCCGGCAGCCAGGCCACGCTCTCGGCACCACCGCCGTGGGCGGGCCAGTTCTTGATGTTCTCGCCGGTCTTGGCGTCCCAGAGGCGGGCGGTGCCATCTCCGGAGACGCTCGCCACGACCTTGCCGTCTGGACGCCAGGCCACGGCTGTGATCGCCGCCGTATGGCCCTTGAAGGTTCCAGCCTCACGGGCGCCGCGGGTCTCCCAGAGGAACAGGTTGCCGGCCCGGTCGCCGGTGACCAGCCGCTTGCCGTCGGGCGAGAACTCGAGGGCGGTCACCCAGTCGGTGTGCTTGCGGATCTCATGGGCGGGCTTGCCGTCGGCGGTCTTGAGCAGCCGGACGACCTTCGCCGGACCGCCCAGAGCCACGAACCGCTGGTCGGCCGAGATGTCGGCCGCGAGCACCTCGTCGAACTCCTCGCCCACCTCCGCCAGACGCTTGCCTGAGGCGACGTCCCAGACGACCACGCGGCCGCTCTTGGCCGCCTCGCCCCCCGCCGCGAGCAGGAGTTTGGCGTTGCGGGAGAACCGAACCACCCGGGCCACGCCCTCCGGGAAGGGCAGGACGCCCAGCAGGTCGAGCGAGCCGGTCTGGTAGAGGAGGATCTGCCGGCGGCCGCCGAGGGCGACCAGTTCGCCGTGCGGCGAGGCCGCCAGCGCGGTGACCGCCGTGGGCCGGCGGCCGTGCGTCACGACTTCGAGCGAGAGCCGCGGCGGCATCACGGGTGGCCCCTCGGGGCGGGTGGCGGCGGCGGCGTCGAGGGCCAGATTGTTCTGCTTCCGGGCCACTGGCTGCGAACCGTTTCGCTCGAGCGCGCCACCGGCGATCCACTTGGTGATCACGGCCACCATCGGCTCGGGGATCTTGTCCGACTCCGGCGGCATCTTGGGCTCGGACGAATGCGTCACGAGCATCAGCAGGTAGGAGCCGTTGGGATCGCCGGGGGCGACCACCTCGCCCGAACTGCCACCGGCCATGGTCTGGCCCCAGCTCGAGAGGTCGAGGCCACCCTTCTTCTGGTCGGGGTTGTGGCAGGAGCAGCACTTCTCACGAAATACGGGCAGGACGTGCTCGTCGAAGTTCGGCGGCGCGTCGGCAGCGAGGGTGGCCACGCTCGCCAGCGAGAGCACCGCGCCGATGGTGAGGGCCGGCCTGAGCATCAGTGATTGAAGATGAACTCGGGCGAGTTGAGCAGGGCCCAGAAGACGTCTTCCAGGGCCTGCTTCCGATCGGGGGCGTCGAGCACGGTGACCAGCGTCTCGATTCGCTCCTTCTCGGTCGGCATCCGACCGTCACAGCGGACGAAGAGCGAGTCGATCACCTCCCCGGGCGTCCGCCCCTCGGCGAGCATCCGGCCCACCACGTTGCCCTGGCGGATGCGGTCGTTGGCCGCGTCGCCATTCAGGAGGTGGAGCGCCTGCGAGAGGCTGGGGTCCATCTTGACGGCGCAACTACAGACGTCTTCCCGGGTAGCGCGGCCGAAGGTCGTGAGGAAGTAGGTGCTCGTGCGGCCGTCGGCCACCTGCACGGCCCGCGCTCCCAGCGGCATGCCGGGGAACTTGTTCTTCGTGTCGGTCACCTGGGCGAGCACGTCGAGCAGCACCTCGGCCCGCTGGCGACGGACGGCGGCGTGCGAGAAGTTGGTCTCATCGAGCTTGTTGGTCGCGTTGGTCTCGCACGACCGCTGGTAGGTGCGCGAGGTGCAGATGTCGCGGACCAACTTGCGCATGTCGTAGTTGTATTCGACGAACTTGTTCGAGAGTGCAGCGAGAAGCTCAGGGTTGGCGGGCGGATTGGAGATCCGGACGTCATCGACCGGGTCGGTGATGCCGACGCCGAAGAAATGCGACCACATGACGTTCGAGACATTGCGCGGGAACCAGGGGTTGTCGGTGGAGGTCAGCCAGTCGGCCATCGCCTCGCGGCGCGATTTTTTCCCAAAGTCGTCCGGAGTCGCGGTGCCGAGGAAGCGCGGCTTGACCGGCTGCTTGGTGACGAGGTGGGGAAC
>CAXNGP010000354.1:0-3151 GCA_964201845.1 Pirellulales bacterium | reverse complement strand
TATTTTCTGTTCGCCGGCGTCCCGCAGGTGCCCCACGGCCACTGGCCGCTTGTGGTGGACATCGCCGGCCACCTCGAGACGAAGCTCGCGGCGATCGGCTGCTACAAGAGCCAGTTTCCACCGGAGAAGGCCCACGTCTTTCCGCGGGTGCGGGCGATGGCCGAGACGGTCGGGCTGATGGCGGGCTGCGGGGCGGGTGAACTCCTGGCGGGCAGCCGGATGCCCTTTACGGCCGAGCCGCTGCGGACGCTCTTTCCGCCGGTTGGCTGACGCCCGCCCCGGCAAGCCGGGCAAGCGGTGCCGATTCGGGCGAAAATCCTGCCTTCGACGGCCCCGGATGGCCGACTTCCCGGTGGATCCCCCGCGGAAGCCGAGGGCCGTCGTGCGCCGCTGTCTCTTTCCTCGTTTGTCGGGCCGCGGGAGCGCCCTCGCTATCGCAACGCTGGTCGTAGCGCTCACTGCCCGCGGCGCGGCCGCTTTCGAACTCGATGCCGATCGCGACGCCTTCACCCCCTCCGCCTACTGTGTCGGCCCGGATCGCGGCCTCGTGGAGACGTCGTATGTCTTTATCGACAACCTCACCGGGCTGCCGACGAACAACTACCCGGAGCTGCTCATCCGGCAGGGGGCGAACGAGTGGTGGGAGTGGCGGTTCGGGGTCAACTACGGCATCGGTTCGCAGGGCAACGTCGTGACGAGCGTGGAAGTGGGGGAGGGCACGCTCGACGGCAGCACGCTCTATGAGTCAAGCGTCCTCTACGGCTTCAAGCTGGCCACGTCGCGGCAGGACGGCTGGCTGCCCGAGAGCTGCTTCATTATGGAAGGAGCCACGCCGACCTACGGCGACTCGTTCGGCACCGTGCCCGTGGCCACGCTCGTGGCGGGCTGGGAGCTGGAGCGCGAGTGGCGGCTCGACGGCGCGATCCGCTACGCCTACTCCGAGGGCGCTGAGAACTGGTTCACCCGCTGGAGCCCCTCGGTGGTGCTGCGGGTGCCAATGACCGAGCGGTGGGAGGTGCACGCCGAGTGGTTCGGCTCCTTCACCCAGGGGCTCATCGATGACACGCACCGGCCGTTTTTCAGCCCGGGGACGCACTACAACATCACCCGCCACGTCGAGCTCGGACTGCGTGTGGGCTGGGGGCTGACCGACGAGGCCGCGCCCTTCTTCTCCGACGCCGGGATCGCGATCCAATACTGACGGCACCACGGCCCGTGGTCCTGCAGCTCGCGCGGGCGGAGTTCGCAGCCAACCTGGGCCACGGCCCGCTACGCCGCCCGGCGCTCCGCCAGGAGCGTGGCGTAGAGGTGGGCGATGTTCACGGCCCGCTCCCGCGCCGCCTCGACTTCGGTCGCCGTCGGCCGGCGGCCGAGCACGAGCCGATAGGCCTCGTCCACGTGCTCGGGCTCGGGAGGCGTGAGCGGCTCTCGGCGCATCGATTGAGGATCGCAGCCGGTGTAGCCCTCGCCCGGCGGGTTGCCCTCCGGCGGATACTCCGAAAAGTCGCGATCGAAGAGGGCCGGTCGGTCGGGGCAGTAGCGGCGGCGGATCTCCTCGTTCTCCCCATCGCAGGCGGCGACGATCCGCTCGGCCCAGCCGCGGGCCGGGCGGACTCCGCTGCCGGTGTAATGCTGCCAGAGGAACGTCGAGAGCGCGGCGGGGAAGGCGAGCGGTCCCGTCGGACGCCGCCCACCGAGCCGGAGCTTGCGCCGGAGCCGGGTCACCAGCCGCCTGCGGTCCCGTTCTCGCTGCTGGCGAACCTTGTCCCGCAGTTCGAGGAGGAGGTTCTGCGACGCGGCGTCGAGGCTCTCGTTGCGGAAGGCCGGCACCTGGTAGTTCGCGTCGTCGGGAATCCCGGCGACGAGGCGGAAGTCGGCCACGAGGTCTCCCCCCGCGAAGGCTTTCCGGTCGAAGACCCTGACGCTGAGGTTCTCACGGCCGACGGCCCGCTCCCAGGTCTCGAGCATCTGCAGGTAGCTGCGGTGTGCAAGCAGGTCGTCGCAGAACGTGGGGCCAGGGTCGTGCGTCTTGAGCCGCTGCCCCCAGAGGCTGAGGAACAGCCGATCCTGCCGCCGGAGGTAGGCGACGACCCGCACGCCGCCGAACAGCCGGCGGAGCAGGCCCATCAGCCGATCCACTTCGGGAGCCGCAAGCGAGAGCAGCATCTCGTGGGAGAAGAGCATCGCCCGGGCGTCGGGGGGCAGGGCCGCGACCTCGGCCGCCAGCCGCTCCGCGAGGCTGCGGCGGTAGTTGGGAACGTCCGCGGTCGCGTGGATGGCGTGCTCGCGGCGGGGCTCGGCGGTGAGATCGTCGTCGTTCAGGGCATAACAGGCGAGGCCGCTGTCGTAGAACGAATGTTTGGTCGCCATGCCGGCATGGAAGCCGTGGCCGCGGAGCCGCGACTCGTTCGCGGCGAGCCATCCCTGGATCGACTTGGATCCGCACTTCATGTCGCCGATGTGGAGCATCGCCTGCATCAGGAGCCCTCCTCATGGGAGCCCTGGCGAACCAATCGTCGGACCCGTTTGGTGAATGAGCGCCGGAGCCGGCGCAGAAGGCCCGGCTTCTCCGCCGGCAGGTCGTAGGGGATCCCGCCGGGCTCGTAGCCAAGCAACTGGGCGGCGAGCTGGCTCGCACCGTGGACGTCGGTCACGCCGTGCGCCGCGGTGTCCACGACCTCCCACGGCCCGTCGACCCCGGGTCGGCCGCCGTTGATGATCACGCCCGTGGGGGCGGCCGTTTCTCCGTGCTGCGCCAGCAAGGCATCGAAGTCGGCCTCGGGGGCCCGGGCCGCGAGGAACTGCCGCAGCCGCCCGCACTGTACGCCGCGAGTCTCGGGGTCGGCCGACAGGGCTCGCAGGTAGATCACCGTTACCTCCTCGGGCGAGAGGCGGAAGTCGGGATCCTGGGGAAACAACCGGTCGCGAACCCGGAACAACGGATCGAGCCCACCGATCGGTCCGCTGTTCACGGTGTAGTCCGGCAGGTCCGGATGGCAGGCGACACCCGCACGGTCGTTGAGGCGGGCAAACTCCCGTGCGATGGTGTTGCCGGCCGTGTGTTCCGGCCGCATGTGGGCCACGCCATTGCTTCGTCCGGAAAGTCCGGCGATGCAGAGCGGCACGTCCGTGGAGAGGAATCGCCCCGCCA
>CAXNGP010000353.1:0-3156 GCA_964201845.1 Pirellulales bacterium | reverse complement strand
CGGCAAGGCCCGGATCAAGTCGATCTCGACCGACCACGTGCGGACGCTCCTCGACGGCGGCGCGATCGTGATTGCGGCGGGCTTTCAGGGCATCGACCAGCACGGCAACATCACCACGCTGGGCCGGGGCGGCTCCGACACGACGGCCGTGGCGCTGGCCGCCGTGCTGGGCGCCGACCTGTGCGAGATCTACACCGACGTCGACGGCATCTACACCACCGACCCCCGGATCCTGCCGGCCGCCCGCCGGCTGTCCTCGATCGCCTACGACGAGATGCTCGAGCTCGCCAGCCTGGGCGCAGGCGTGATGCACTCCCGGTCGATCGAGTTCGCCAAGAAGTTCGGGGTGCCGGTGATGGTGCGGTCGAGCTTCAAGGACATGCCGGGCACGATGATCCTCCCGGCCGATCGGGCCAAGCCGAGGCCCGCCAGCGGCGTGGCGCTCGCCAAGGACGAGGCCCGGATCACCCTCGAGAGCGTCCCCGACGAGCCGGGCACGAGCCATGCCTTGTTCTCGGAGCTGGCCCAGGCGGGGATCGCCGTCGACATGATCGTGCAGAACGTGGGGCAGGGGGGCCGGGCCGACATCTCGTTCACCGTGCCGAGCGACGACCTCCGGCAGGCGGTCGAGGTCAGCCAGCGGGTCTCCACGGCGCTCGGCGCCGCCGGCGTGTCGCACGACGACGGGGTGGCCAAGGTGTCGGTGGTGGGCGTGGGCATGGCCCGCGAGGAGGGCGTGGCGGGGCGGATGTTCCAGGCGCTGGCCGAGGCGGGGATCAACGTCCGCATGATCACCACCAGCGAAATCAAGATCTCGGCGCTCGTGAGCCGGGCCGACGCCCCGCGGGCCGTGGCGGCGGTGCATGCCGCCTTCAACCTCGAGACGCCGACCCCGGGCGAGGCGGTCGATGCCGAGGATCACGGCGCGAGGCCGAGCGCGCTCGAGGTGGTGCGGCGGCTCGAAGGGATGGAGGACCTCGCCATCGAGGACTGCGTGCTCGATTGCTCGCAGGCGCTCGTGACGCTCCTCGACCTGCCCGACACGCCCGGCGTGGCGGCCGACGTGTTCGCCGAGGTGGGCCGGGCCGGGCTGTTCGTCGACATGATCGTGCAGAGCCACCCGCGGGAGGGCCGGGCCGAGATCTCGTTCACGGTGCCGGCCGGCGACGCCGAGCGTGCGACCGCGGCGGCACGCGGCATCGCCGCCGCCCGGGGTGCGACGGTCGCCGACGTCCCCCACGTCGCCAAGCTCTCGATCACCGGCGTCGGGATCCGCAGCCACGCCGGCGTGGCCGACAGGCTGTTTCAGCCACTGACGGACGCGGGCATCAACATCGATCTCGTGAACACGAGCGAGGTGCGGCTCAACGTGATCGTGGCGGCCGAGCACGGTGCACGGGCGCTGGCGGTGCTCCGGAAGGCCTTCGGGCTGCCCACGGCCGGCGGCCGGGAAGCGGCAGCCAGCCCTGCTTGATCATGGCCCCGCTCAGCCGAGTACGTTCTCGAGGACGTCCTCGGCGACGTAGATCGGGAGGTTCGGCTCACAGGTGACGGCCACCGCGATCGCGTCGGAGGGCCGGGCGTCGATCTCCACGATCTCGCCATCCTTCAAGACGCGGATCACGGCGTAGTAGGTGTGCTCCTTGAGCTCGGAGATCACCACATCCTGAAACTCGCCGCCCAGTAGCTCGACCGCCGCCACGAGCAGGTCGTGGGTCAGGGGGCGGGGTGTCTGGTGGTGCTTCACGCGGCGGTCGATGCTCGTGGCCTCGAACAGCCCGATGATGATCGGGAAGGTGCGGTTGCCGTCGACCTCGGTCAGATACACCACCTGCTGGTCGTTGACCTCGCTGATGATGATCCGCGAGAGTTCCATCTGGACGCTCATGGCGTGCTCCTGACAAGGGGCCGGCCCGACGCGTCCGCCCGATTGCGTCCGGCCAAGGACGGAGTGTACCCCAGGTCGGGCCGCGGGATCAGCCGCCCGCATTCCCCGGGCGGGCCCGGAGCGCCGCCAGCGCGGCCATCCCCTTGGCCAGCCGCTCCTCGAGCTCGGCGAGCTGGGCCCGTTCGGCCGCCACCACGGCCTCGGGCGCTCGGGCGGTGAAGGTCTCGTTGGCGAGCTTGGCCCGCTTGGCCGCGATGAAGCCCTCGGTCTTGACGTGGTCCTTTTCGAGCCGCGCGATCTCCGCATCCACGTCGACCAGCTCGGCGAGGTCCACGAACACGTCGCAACCGGCCGCCGTCCCCGTCGTCGCGCCGGGGGCGCCGATGGCCGCCGGCCCGAGCGCGGTGAGGCTGACACCGGCCATCGACTCGATCGCGGTCCGCATCGGCTCGAGCAACTCCGCGACGTCGCCGCCCGTGCGGATCGCCGCCGGCACCCGGGTGCGCGGTGGCACGTTCTGCCGGGCGCGGATCTCGCGGATCGCCGCGATCACCGCGAGGAACGTGCCGAACTGCCGCTCGGTGCGGTCGTCGGTCCAGGCCGGCGGCGGGTGGGGCCAGCGGGCCTGCATGATGGAGGCGGGCAACGGGCCGCCGTCATCCCAGGGCATCCGCCGGCCATCGGCCGCCTCGCGGAGGTGCTGCCAGATCTCCTCGGTCACGAACGGCATGATCGGATGGAGAAGCCGGAGGATCGTGTCGAGGCCGGCCACCAGCATCGCCCGGGCCTGGTCGCGGTGGGCGGGGTCGGCCAGCCGCGGCTTGCAGAGCTCGAGATAGGCGCTGCAAAACTCGTCCCAGGCGAAGCCGTAGAGGATCCGCGCCAACTCGGCATAGCGATACTCGTCGATCGCCTTGGTCGCCTCGCGGGCCACGCTGGCCAGGCGGCTGGCCAGCCAGCGATCGGCCAGCTCGGCGTTGGCGACCACGGTGGTGGTGATCGGCCCGACCGGCGTGCCCCCCTCGAGGCTCATCAGCACGAACCGGGTTGCGTTCCAGAGCTTGTTGGAAAAGTTCCGGCCCGCCTCGAACTTCTCGCTCACCGCCGGGCCGCGGGGCAGGGCCAGATCGGCCTCGCCCGTGGCCCACTGCGTGCGGAAGGGCTTGCCGCACTTCGGGCAATCGAGCCGGGGCTTGGTCCGGTTCTGCGTCGTCTGCTCGACCAGGTGGCCGCAGGCCGGGCACTGGAAATCGACCGGCATCCGCACG
>CAXNGP010000352.1:0-3165 GCA_964201845.1 Pirellulales bacterium | reverse complement strand
GCCGTAAAGCCAGAGCCGGGAGGTGCGAGCAGCCAGCGAGGCGAGGGGCACTTCAGCTGCCCCTCCGCCTCGTCAAGGCTTCGCGGGCCATGGATGGCCGCGAAGCCTTGAAACTAAAAAACGTCGAGGTTGAAGTGGTGGCCTTGGTGATACCGCCGGCTCTTGGGGTAGTAGTTCTGCCACGCCCGGTTGTAGACCGGGACCCGCATCTCCTGCGGATAGCGGTGATAGAGGTCGTTGGCCGACTGCATGTATCCGTCGGCGTAGAAGTTCTGGGCGTACCACACGTAGGGATAGTGGTAGAGCCGGTTCCAGTCATGGGTGTTGTAGGATTGTCCCCACTGGTAGCCGTAGGCCTGCTGGCCGGGTGACGGCGGCTGGGCGGCGGCGTCGCGGGAGACCGCGAGCAGGGCCAGAGCCAGCGCGGCCCCGGCGGCGAACAGATGCCGAGTCATGAGAATCCCCCCCGGGAAAAACCGATCCACAGGGGATATCGGCCCTCCGCACGACCGGTCTTGACGGAAAAACCGTCAGGGTCGCACGGGTCGGATCACCGCCCGGCGGGCTGGCGGCCCTCGGCCAGTTCCCGATCCCACTCCTCGATCAGCGGCCAGTGGGGGGCACAAGTGCCGAAATCGGCCAGTGACAGGTAGCCCTTGAGCCGGTCGAGCGTGGACTCGAGGAGCCGGTCGTCCTTGGCAAAGATCGGGCCGTGGCTCGGCAGCAGCCAGGCCACGTCGCTGGCGGCGATCCGCTCCAGCGAGCGGATGAAGGCGGGAATGTCGCTGCCGTGGTGCGCGTCGATCGCCCCCACCGAGCCGTCGCGGTAGATGTTGTCGCCGGAGAACAGGAGGTCGCCCATCCGGAAGGCGAGTTGGCTGTCGGTGTGGCCGGGCGTGTGCCAGACCTCGAGCCGCCGGCCGCCGATCTCCACCACGTCACCGTCGTCGATCGTGCGATCGACCGTGACCGTCGGCATCGGCATGTGGACGTTTTGAGCGGCGATCTCCGCGAAGGTCTTGATCCGGTCGCCCTTCTCGAGCGGCTCCACGGCCAGCGGGTGCGAGAGCACCGGCGCCTTGAGGATCGCCTTCGCCTTGGCCAGACCCTGGATGTGGTCCACGTCGGCGTGGGTTGCGATCAACGCCCGGCATTGGGCGAAGGGGAAATCAAGCTGCCGGATCAGCTCCACGATCTCGTCGACGTTCTCCTCGAACCCGATGTCGATCAGCGCCCAGTTCCGGTCATCGTAGACGAGATAGACGTTGCAGCCGATCCGCCACCCGGCTTGGTGGTTCATTTCGATCACGCCGGGAAAGAGGGGCCGCCGTTCGAGCATCGGAAGGGGAGGGATCCGGGACGGATTTGCGGGAAGAACCGCGGGAAATCAGACTATGCAGATCGCGGACCGCTGGTTTGATCGAATCGATCGGCCGCGACCTGCGAACAGATTATAGCGGTGACGATCGGACGGCAATCGGCGGGCCGCTCGGGGCGGCCGCCTCCGGAGGAACGAGCGGCGTGCAGCCAGCGAACGACGAGAGACCTCCGGAGACGTCGTTTGCCGCCTGGGCCGGCGGCATCGCCGAGGCCTGCGATCTCGTGGCCGCGCTCGAGCCGCTGGCGGCCGAACTCGGGCTCCCGGACGCCGCCGGCTCCGACTGGCATGGGGCCCTGTTCGGCAAGCTCCGGCCCCAGGTCTCCCGCGAGCCGCTGCTCGTGGCGGCCGTCTGCGGAGGCACGAACACCGGCAAGAGCCTGATCACGAATTCACTCGTCGGTGAGAAGCTCAGCCGCTCGCTGCCCGAAGCCGCCCGCACGCTCCATCCGGTGGCGAGCCTGCCCCGCGGTCTCGCCACCCGCATCGACCTGGCCGCGCTGTTTCCGGGGTTCGCTCCGGTCGCCTGGCGGAGCGAAGCGGACGCGCTCGACGCCTCCCGCGGCGACGTGCTCGTGTGGCGGGAGGACGAGTCGGGCCGGCAGCCGCAGCGGCTGGTCGTGCTCGACACGCCCGACATCGACGGCACGTTGCGGGAAAACTGGCATCGCGCGGAGCTCGTTCGCAACGCCGCCGACGTGCTCGTCGCCGTTTTGACCCAGCAGAAATACAACGACGCCGCTGTGCGCGAGTTCTTCTCGGCGGCGGCCGCCGCCGGTAAGACCGTGATCGTGGTCTTCAACATGGTCGTCTGGCCGGCCCAGCGGGAGCGGCTCGCCGGCTGGCTCAAGACGTTTTCCACCGAGACCGGGATCGAGCCGGCCGCGGTCTACGCCGCCCCCCACGACCCCGTCGCCGCCGAGGCAGGGCGGATCACCTTCCACGCGATCCCGGAGCTCACCGCCGACGGCCGCGATCTGCCCCCCGCCGAGCGACTGGCGACGGGCGACTTCGACGCCCTCAAGCGGCGGGCGATGCAGGGCGCGCTGGCGGTGATCCTCGACCCGAAGCGCGGCCTCGGCCCGTGGCTCGACGCCTTCGGGGCCCGGTCGGCCGCGTGGCGGGATTCGCTCTCGCTCTTGGAACGGGAGGGTCGGGTGCGGGTGGAGTTGCCGCCGGCGCCCCGCGACCTCGTGTGGCGGGAGATCTGGGCCTGGCTCGAGCCGCGGCGGTCGAAGCTCGATCTGGTCGTGAGCCGCGGCTATCGCGCGATCGGCGGTGGGCTCGCCTGGGCCGGCCGCCGGATCGGGCTGGTGCGCACGGCCGAGGAGCAGCGGGAGGATTTTCAGGGCCTGGAGCTGGCGGCGCTCAAGCAGGCGCTCGGCGACTTCGTGCAGCGGCTCGAGGATGCCTGCCGCCGTGACGAGCGGCTGGCGGCAGTGCTCGGAACCCGGCTCACCGCGGCCGACCGGACCGCCTGGTATGCCGATCTCGAGCGCCGGCACGCGGCGTTACCGATGGTCTCGGAGGGCTACCGAACGTTCGTCCGCAACGAGCTCGATCGGTTCTCCGCGACCAATCCCGGGCTCGTGAAGTTCATCGTCGGCGGGCTCAACGTGGGCGCCGTGGCGCGGCCCGTGGTGATGCTCGCCCTGCTCGGGGCGGGAGCCGCGGCGGTTCCGGCGTTGGCCGGGGCCGCCGGCGGGCTGTCGGTGCTCGTGCATCACGTGGGCGACTACGCCGTCTGGGCCGCGGCGCCGCTCGTCGGCGAAGGGGCGCTCGGTCTG
>CAXNGP010000351.1:0-3166 GCA_964201845.1 Pirellulales bacterium | reverse complement strand
CCAAGACGATCGGCGTGACATTCGCGATGGATGACATCGGCGCCTCTTTCAGCGGGGAAATCCAGCTCTGGAATCGCAACACGGGGGCGGGCCTTCTTTCCCAAGATGCCGCCGGAGAGCCGCACCCGCTGGTGCCATGGGGCGTGTTTGGCAACCGTGTGTACTTCGGCAAGCCCTACACTCTGTCGCAGATCAACTATGATCCGGCAACAGGCCAGGCGGTGCTCTACATGGACGGCCACGTGGCCACCAGGGATGTGACGCTCAACGCGGCCGAACAGAGGATTTGGCCACACAGAGGGATGCTAGAAGCGACCCTCACGTTTGACGCCCGGGATCTGCGGATTCCACTCGCCGAAGACAGCGTCCAGTACATAGTGGTCGGTGACGACTTCTTCTACCACGATCTTCAGTTCGGTTCGGTCGGCCTTGGCTCCACCGGCAGCCAGGTTCGGTCGGCATTGGCTTCGCGGGGCGTGTACTCCTACGCCGACCTGCCGAATTTCGCACTCAAGCGGCTGACCACCCAGAAAGACGAGGACAGCCCGCCCGGCGAGCTGCAGGAGATTCTTGAACTCAATCCGAACAGCGAGACCACGGCGATGCTGTACAACTACGCCGACACGCCCGGGACCCCAACGGCCTATCCGGGCTTCAAGGCCGTGCTGTATCAGGACTATGCCGCCGTCGCCGACAATACCTTTGTGCTTGCGTTCGGCGGCACCGACGACCAGTTGGGATTGGTTTTCAACGGAGAAATGCCCGAGCTGGCCGAGTGGTTGGAAAATATCGGCCAAGGGCTGGGCTGGCGGATCGCCCAGTACCGCTGGGCGATGCAAGTGGCCAGGGAAGTTGACGCGGCACGGCGTCAGGTTCCTGGCGCGACCTTGACGACCACGGGCCATTCCCTGGGCGGCGGCCTCGCCTCCGCGGGGAGCGTGGTTACCGGCGCTTCGGGCGTCACGTTCAACGCGGCCGGCCTGCATGAGAACTCCCTGCGGGTGTACTTCGAGAATGATCCCGCCGAACTTGCGGTGGCGCTTGCTCGCTACCAAAAACCCCAAGGTCTCGTCACCGCCTACACCGTGGACTGGGACTTCCTGAGCAACTTTCAGGATCGCCTGAGGCTTGTTGTTAATCCCGCCCTGGGCGATCGCAAGGAACTGGATGGGCCCCACGATTTCGCCACAGAAACGATCCAGGCGATTGACGCCGCCTTCAGCGCGGCCGGGGCCGTGCCGGGAGGGGCGCTCGTGAAGCTGGGAATCAATCTGGCAGCGAAGGCCGGCACGGGTTATCTGATGTACCGGTGTCATTCCATGGACGTTGTCTTGTATGGGTTGCTTGTGAAGGAGAATCTGATCAGCGACAACCGGGATCTTCTGGGATATCCCCTATCGAGGTTCTATTGATGCCGCGACGTTGTGAGACTTCCGCCCGTTGTCATCCAACCGGCACACTGCTTGCCGTGCTGGCGGCCGTGAGTGTGTTGGCCGGATGCAGCGACCCTGCCCAGGGCCTGATCCGCAAGGTGGCGGCTCGGGTGACCAACGCCCCGTGGCACGAACTGCACGGCTGGAAGGCCGCCGACTTCTTCACCGATGCGCAGGTGATCGCGCTCTGTGATGCCATCGCGGCCGACGACGTCGCCCGGATGAAGGAGCTCATCGCCGCCGGGGCCGACGTCAATGCCCGTGGCAAGGGCAACATGACGCCGCTCCTGTGGGCGTTTGTGGACAACAAGCCGGAGCGATTCCGGCTGCTGCTCGAGGCTGGTGCGAATCCGAACGTGTACATCGAAAGCGACTTCGGCAACCGGCAGGCGTTCAGCCCGGGAGACTCTGTCACCCACATGGCCTGCCGCAGCACGTTTGACCATTTCTGGCCGGTGTTCGAGCATGGCGGCGATCCGAATTGGCCCAACAAGGAGCCGGGTTGTCGCGGCGAGACGCCGGTTTACACCGTGATCAAGTCGGGCGCCGGCGACAAGAAGAAACGCATCGCCCGCCTGGCCGAAGCGGGCGGGAGCCTGAACCGGGCCCCCGACGCCCAGGCCTCTCCCCTGGTAACCGCCGAATCGTGGTTCGGCCGCTACGACCTGTGTCTTTTGCTCCTCGATCTGGGGGCCGACCCGAGTCAGTACGAAGGGAATGAAATCACGAAGATCACGCACCTTCTTGACGGCACTTTGGAAGACAAGGCCCGCGGCGAAGGCCAACTCCGTGA
Organism: Pirellulales bacterium; assembly: GCA_964201845.1. GTDB lineage: Bacteria > Planctomycetota > Planctomycetia > Pirellulales > UBA1268 > QWPN01. The sequence continues at coordinate 940 of CAXNGP010000351.1, read as the reverse complement.
TGCATCGCCGCAGAAACTTGCCGATTTCGAGCGGCTGGTGGAGCGTCTCGAGGCGATGGGGGAATCGTTGGCCGCGGCCCGGGCCGACAAGGAGCGTTGGGCCAGCGAGCCTGACTCAAGCAAACGCTACGCCATGAGGCGCCGCGAGATTGCCGAGCGGAAAGAGCGCGAGGCCGCGGAGCTGCGCCGAGGCGGACAAGCCCCCGAAGCCCCTGTTCCCATGACCGACCATTAGGGATAGCCGGGATTGGTCGGCCCATAGCGATTGAGCAGGCGTCGAACGGGCCGATCACCCCCCTAGGCGCTACCGCACCGTCGGGGTAGCCTCCCCCCTCACAGAAGCGGCAGTGTCTGCACGGTTGTTGCGGGCCGCATGACCGCCGGGGATCCAGGGGGACAGGGGCCAACCATGGCCAAGTGTGCAAAGCGGCGTCTTTTCCCCCTGCTCAGGCAACTCCGCCGCAGGCAGGCCGCACGGACGTCCATCGGCATGGAGTCGCTCGAGCCGCGGGCGATGCTCGCCACTCTCTATTGGGATCCCAACGGCGCCACGCCAGGTGTTGGCGGCTCCGGCACGTGGGATCTCTCGACGGCCAACTGGACCACGGACCCCAGCGGCTCATCGCCCACGGTCGCCTGGGCGAACAACGCGGCTGACGTCGCCGTGTTCAACACCACGCCCGATTCAAGCGGCGCCGTCCCGGCGAGCACCGTAACCATCGGCTCGGGCCTCACCGTCTCCCAGGCCACGTTCTCGTCCGGTGCCTACACCCTGCAGGGCGGGAGCCTGTCGGTGCCGTCCGGCCTGACGATCGGCGTGGATGCTGGCGGCAGCGCCACCTGGGCCGGCGCTTTCTCCGGGGCTGGCTCGCTTGTGAAGTCAGGCCCTGGAACGCTCATCGTCTCCAGCGGCAATACGGGGCTTTACGGCGGCGCCCGG
>CAXNGP010000350.1:0-3169 GCA_964201845.1 Pirellulales bacterium | reverse complement strand
AGCTCGCGCGGGCGTCGGCGTCGAACGGCTTGTCGCCGACCCCGAGGATCACGTCCCCCGTCACGAGCACGCCCGCGGCCGGCGAGCCCTCGGCCACGGAGGTGACCAGGATCTGCCTCGACTCGTGGGTGTGGCCCCGCCAGGCATACACCCAACCCCGGGCGCCCGTGGGGCCGAGCGTCCAGTCTCGGCCCTCGCCCACGGTTCCACCCTGGGTGAAGTCGGGCACCGGAGGCTTGGGAGGCGCCGCGGCCGCCAGGGGCAGCCACAGGACCGCGACCAGCGCGACGACGGCTCGCAGCGTCGTCATTGTTCACCCTTCAGCATTTTCGCCATGGCCTGGCCCATCGCCAGACCAACGTCCATGTAGACCTCCGATTTGCCGCCGTAGTGGCCGTTGCCGGAGCCGCCTTGGGCCATCGGGTGGCTGTAGACCGTGGCCACGTTGCCCTTGAACTGCGGATACGTGCCGGACGTTCCGTCGACGTTGAGCATGGCCTCGAGCACCGTGCCCGTGTTGCCGCCCTTGCCCTTTTCCGCCTCGCCGAGCGTGGCCATCACGAACGGCGCCTTGGGGCAGTTGAACTCCTTGCGGAGCGTCTCGATCAGATACACGAGGTTCGGCTCATACTTCGAGGCGAGCGCCGCGTCGCCGCAGTCCTTCTCTCCCTGCCACCAGAAGAAGCCGGCAACCTCGTGGTTCGTGGCGTCGGGGTAGTAGGTGCCGAGGTCCGCGAGCACCTTCTTCGCGTTGGCCACGTCGTCGTCGTACTGCTTGCCGGCATACCAGCCGAGCGGCTGCGGCTGGGTGCCCTTCTCCCAGCGATTGGGCGACTCCTTGTAGCCGGCGTAGACCCAGATCTTCTCCTGGCCGCTCTTCTTGTCGACCTCGGTGAACCCGACGCTCTTGCTGCCTGGTGGCAGGAGATCCCAGCCGAGGCTGCGGTTGCCGATGCAGCTCTTGAGGATCATGACCGGCTCGTCGAGAAGCTGGCCGAGCTCGTAGCCGATCGACCGGCCCTTGACGCTCATCCACTCGTTATTGTGGACGCCCATCGGCCCGTCGCCCTTGCCGACCATCACCCGCACGTTGCGGACGTCCTTCCGCTCGGTCCAGTTGCCCGCGTCGTCGACGAGGAAGGGATAGAGCTTCTTGCTCTTCGCGGCGTGCTCGAGGGTGCCGGGCTTGTCGGCGGGGCCGATCTTGCCGAGGCCGACCATGTTCGACTGGCCCATCAGGATGAACACCTTGACGGGCTTCGCCATGTCGGCGGGCTGGCCGTCGGGATCGGGGAGCGTGGCAGGCAGTTCGGCCCGCACGACGGGAATCGCTATCAGGAGGGCCGCAGCCAGCGTGGTCAGGGACAGGCGTGACGTGCAGACGCGGGCTTGCATGGCGCTCTCCCGGCGGGCATCGCCGGGCTCCGAAGGGAACGTTCCGCCCCTGAGTATGCCACGAGCCGGCATGGGCCACTACCGCGCGGTCCGCCCCGCACTCACCGGCCGCCCTTGGCGATGACGCCGCCCTTCATCACGAAATCGACCCGTTCGGTGACGGTGATGTCCTGGAAGGGATCGCCCGGCATGGCGACGATGTCGGCTGTCTTGCCGACCGCGAGAACCCCGACATCGTTTCGCATCAGCAGTTCGGCGGCCACGCTCGTTCCGGCCCGCAGGGCGCGGGGGATCGACAGCCCGTTGGCCACCAGTTCGGCGAACTCGGAGGCATTGTTCTCTTCCAGGGGGAACGTGCCGAAGTCGCTCCCGAGGGCTACCTTCACGCCGCAGGTGGAGAGGTTGCGGGCGCTCTCGAGAATCGCCTTCGCGTGCTTGCGATACTTCGCCCGCACATGCGGCGGCTCGCTGACCGCCTTCCAGAAGGCATCGTCGTCGATCAGCCGCGCGAACCGCACGACGGCGATCTGCGTGGGCACCAGATACACGCCGCGAGCCTCCATCAGCTTCAAGGTCTCAAGCGAGGCCATGCTGCCGTGCTCGACGCTGCGGACGCCCGCCATGACGGAACGGCGAATGCCCTCGTCGCCGTAGGCGTGGGGCGTGCACGGAATGCCGAGATCGCGGGCCGTCGAGACCAAGGCGTCGATTTCGGCCTGGCTGTATGGCACCTGACCCGGATCATCCGCCGGGCTGGCGAAGCCCCCGGTGGCCCCGAACTTGATCCATTGCGAACCCCGGCTCACCTCGGTGCGCACGACCCTGCGAATCTCGTCCACGCCGTCGGCCAGGTTGTTCTGGGCCACGGGCGTTTGGGCCGCCACCAGCGGCCGAGCATCGCCGTGACCGCCGCTCGTGGAGACGAGGTGCGCGGCCACGATCATGCGCGGGCCGGCGATCAGCCCTTTCTCCACCGCCCGCTGGAGCGCGACCGTGGTGTAGCCGCTGAAGTCCATGTCGCAGAGGTCGCGAACGGTCGTGAAGCCGCGGTCGAGCAGCACCCGCAGGGCCTGCACGCCCAGCACGGCCTTGTCGGCGGGGGAGAGCGCCCAGATCGCCCCCTCGTCCTCCGGTCGCATCGTGACGTGGACGTGGCAGTCGATGAATCCGGGGGTCACGGTGTGCTTGGAGAGATCGACGACCCGGGCCCCGGCGGGACGCGCGACCGAGCGGGCCATGGCGGCGATCCGCCCGTCCTGAACGAGAATCTCCATCGGGCCCAGGGCCGCGTCGGCGAGGCCGTCCCAGACGTTTCCGGCCACCAGCACGATGGCGGTCGCCTGCGGCGGCGGGGCGGCCGGCTCACCGCGGGACTCGGCCGGCATCGCGGCGACCGCCACGAGCATGAGCACGTACGACAGGATCCGGGGGCGTTTCATGTTCGTTGATCAGGTTGAAGTCGAAGCAGCAGAAACTTGAAAGACTCGATCACGCTGGGTCGCCAAAGGGCAATGCGGCACGCCGCCGCCGCGTCATGGCCGTTTTGGCTTCCGCTTCGCAGGCGACACATAGCGGTCGAAGATGCCACCGTCGCCCACGACCCGTGGATCCTGCTGCCGGCGGAGTTCGGCCATGAGCGTGCCTCGCAGCCGCTCGAGGTCGGCGGCGCGGTCAGGGTCGGCCGCAAGGTTTCGCACGCAGTCGGGATCCGTTTCGAGATCGTAGAGTTCGTCGGCGGGCCGCTTGCCGAAGCAGAGTTGCCAGAAGCGGTCCT
>CAXNGP010000349.1:0-3169 GCA_964201845.1 Pirellulales bacterium | reverse complement strand
CCCGAGTCGGCGCGGCCGGAGCCGGCCAGGCGGCTGATCACCTTCACGGTCATGTCGCCGTCGCAGGCGATTTGGCAGGAGAGCCGTAGGCCCGGTGTGCCCGCGAGCCCCTTGGCCGCGAGCACGGCCTGTTCGGCCTTCGTGATCGCGGCCGGCTCGCCGGCCAGGAACTCCACGCGACAGGTGGTGCAGCGGGCTGCGCCACCGCAGGCGTGGAGCTGGTCCACGCCGCACTCGTCCACCAGGGCGTTCACCAGCCGCTTGCCGGCCGGCACCTCGAACTCACCCACGCCTTCGACGGTCAGTTTCACCATCAACGTGCTCCTGCTTTCATTCGGGATGCTACTTCTTGCCCTTCGGGTCGAGATTCGCCGCCAGCTCCTCGGGCGTCAGCGACGTGATGAATCCGTCGCTGGGTACGTCCAGCCCGGCCGTCCAGGCAAGCGCGTTGAGCATCAGCTTGCGGAAGTCGTCGTTGCCCCAGTTGGCATGGAAGTGGGCCCCGGTGCAGCCGAAGCCGCGACCGCCACCCGGACGCTCATAAGCCCAGGCGAGCACTTCCCGGGCCCCCTTGCCGGCTCGCACCGTGGGGTTGTTGCTGTGGGGGCCGTCGGGCCGCTCACGGGTCGCATCCGGCGGCACGGCCGTGAGGATCATCGTCAGCCCCTCGGTCGGCTCCTTGAACCGCATGTGGTAGTACCACTCGTCGTTGGTCTCGAACGGCTTCACGCCCCGCGTGATCGGGTGGCCCTGGGCGAGCTCCGTCTGCGAGAGCGTCCAGTGCGGGTTGACCGACCAGTGGGGCTCGAAGTAGCCACCCATCCAGTCGAGGAACTGCGGGCCGCCTTTCTCCTTGGGCACCTCGACCGCGTAGTGGAGGGCGGCGATCCCCACGCCCCGCTTGGCGAGGGCGTCGATCTGGGCCAGCCGGTTGCTCTGGAGCACGGGGTGGCCGCCACCGCCGTCGGCGAAGAAGAACACCGCGTCGGCGTTGTCGAACGCGGTCGGGTCGGTCGGCCAGCCGCCGGTGTAGACCTCCGTGACGAGCTGCGGGCAGGCCTCGGCCAGGCACTTCTCCAACAGCAGGCAGCCGGCGCGGAACTCGTGCTGGCCGGAGCCGTGACTCGCCCGCCCGGCCACCAGCACGAGCTTCTTCGCACCGTCGGCGAGCCGCGTCCGCTTGAGGCGGATGTTCTTGAACTCGGCCTTCATCGGCGGTCCGGCGTGGAGCTGCAGCGCGAGCACGCCCTGCACGGCCCGCTTGCCCACCTGCTCGTCGACCGTCTCCGACATCAGTTGGCCGTTGATGAAGTGCTGGAGCCGAGGCCCCTTGGCGACGATCCGGTAGGAGTTCCACTCGCCCGGCTTGATCACCTCCTGCAGCTTCGCGGTGTCGCCGATCGCCTCGCCGGGCTTCTTCGCGCCGTCGGCCGCGATCGTCACCCGCTGGCCCCGCGGGCAGAGGATGCCGCGGCCCCGCTCCTCGTAAAGGATCCCCGAGTAGGTCTTGCCCCCCTCGAAGTCGCCCTGGTAGCCACCGACGACGAAATCGCCGAAATCCTTGCTTCGATACTGGATGCCGCTGTTGCCCTTCTCGGTGATTCGATAGTCGAGCTCCAGTTCGAAGTCGTCGACCTCGCCGGCCCGCCAGATCAGGAACGTGTTGCCCTTGGTCGGCTTCTCGGCCGTGGTCTCGCCGACGATCACGCCGTCCTCGACCCGCCAGAACTCGGGCTTGCCCTCCCAGCCCGACAGGCTCTTGCCGTCGAACAGGGGCACGAAGCCCGCGTCTTCGGCGCGGCCGGCGGCGGCCGTCAACGCGACCGTGAGCACGAAGCAGGCTGCTGCCAGGCGGGTGATCAGCCGCGGCAGCGCGGTGGAGAAGCGATGCGATCTCACTGGGCAAACCTCCGAAAGCCGGCAGGGAAGGGGGGCCACACCGGCCGCCCGTGCGGGCATTATGCCACGGATGGCGGCCCTGCGCCGGGGCTCAGCGGCGGGCGGGAAACCGGCCGTCGGTTCGGCCGCGCGGCAGGCGGGCCGTGGCGAAGGAATCGGCGTCGAGGCCGAGCATGTCGAGCAGGGTTTCGAGCGACCCGACCCGCGTGCCATAGAGCTTGGCCGTCTTCAGGGCCCGGTCCCGCCGTTTGTCCTCGTTGGCCCAGCCCGGGACATCGTCGCCCGCCGGCGGTTGGCCCAGATCGACGACCAGGGCCGTGTCGGTGCCCACGCCCTCCACGACCCGCCCGCCCGCCGCGGAGACGAGTTCGGTGAGCATCGCGGCATCGGAACGGCCGTCGGCATCGACGTCGGTGAACCCGACGATCACGATGGCCGGCGAGACCCCGGGAGCCCAGAGGCTCGAGGCCACCCCGTCACCCGAGAGGATCGGGTTCCGCGAGTCTTCCCGGCGGACGACTGCCCGCACCAGGTTCGGGCCTTCGATCGCGGTGACCTCGACCACGGCCTTGCGGTCGCCGAACTGAGGCCGCTGGCCGCCCGGCGGAAACACGTGGAGCACCAGGCCGGGGCGGATGCCACTGGTCGAGCGGCAGGACACGAGCACCGTGCCGGAACGGGAGTCGACGTCGATCACTCGCCCGTCGACGCCGTCGATCCGGTCGGCCGCGGGCTGCAGTTTCGCGATCGCCTCCTGCACCGCGGGGTCTGCGATTCTGGCCACGCTCAGCAGTTCGTTGAGCCGGGCGATCTCCTTCGACTGACTTCGCAGTTCGTTGCGGATCACCTCCAGTTGCTCCTCGGGCTTCTTGGCGTCGAGGCCGGTGCGCTTGGCCGGCGGCAGGTATTCGCCCACGCCCACGATCTGGACCTTGAGACCTTCGAGGTCGCGAGCCTTCTCCTCCTCCGACCGCTTCTCGTCGAGGAGTTTGCCCTGCTGGGTCTCGTGGGCGGCGCGGTTTTCGGCGAACTGCTTGGTCGCGGCGTCGAGGTCGGTCTTCGCCTTCGCCTCGGCGGCCTTGGCGGCTTCGAGAGCGTCTTGGGCCACTTTGACGTCGGCGGTCGCCTTCGTGTCGGCGGCGGCCTTGTCCGCCTCGGCTTTCTTGACCGATTCGGCCTTGCTGCGGAACTCGGCCCGCAGCCACTCGATCAGCTTCAGATACGACTTCTCGTCCCCGGCGAAGCCCTGGAAGTCACCCTCGAACAGCTT
>CAXNGP010000348.1:0-3182 GCA_964201845.1 Pirellulales bacterium | reverse complement strand
GCCGTGCTGGCCGAGCTGCTCGAGCAAGTCGTCGGTCACCAGCCGACTCGAGCCCCGCTCGCTCGGCAGCTTCACCGACCGCCGCCAGGCCGCTGTCGAGGGTTGTTCCGCCATCCGTTCACTCCGCATGCGGCCGGCAACGGCCTGGTGTCGCGGTCGATCCCGTCAGAAGGCTGCCAGAGCCTCGCCCGCGGTGGGCCGAATGTCGAAAACCTTGTTGAGCTTGGTGACCTGGAAGACCTCGAGAATGCCGGGCGCGATCCCGCACATCTTGAGCCGTCCCTTGGAGGTCTTCACCTTGCGGTCGAAGGTGATCAGTTTGCCGAGGGCCGCGCTCGAGAGAAACTCCACCCCCTCGAAATCCAGGAGGATGGTCTTGCGGTTGTCGACCTCCACGAGTGCAAACAGTTCGCTGCCGAGTTCCTGGATGGCCGCTTCGTCGAGAATCTTGCGGTCGCGAAACTTCACCACCGAGACGTCGCCGCTCTTCGTCACGTCGATCCGCTGCGTCGCCATCCCAAACCCTCGCCGGAGCACCGCTCTTGAACCGGGCAGACCCGCACCTTAGCGGTTTGCCCGCCCGTTCGCCATGCTCCTCACGCCCCGCCCGACCCCGACGGCCGCGACCCCGCCAGGCTCGGCCCGCTGCCAATCTGGCAGCACCGGCGGCGGCCCCGCCGCCGGCCGACCGTCGACCCGAAGCCTTGCAAAAGTTGGCCTGGACAGGCTGAAACGCCAGTCCCTTCCGGCCGCCAGGGCTTCCGGCGCGCCACTTGCTTAGAGGGGTGGGGCCGGTCGGGTTCTGGCCGGCGACGGCAGGCGGCCGTCGGCGGCTCCCGGCTCCCGGGCAGCGAGCCGGCGTCGCCTCCTGGCCTGTCGAACCCCATTCCCGTCTCCCTCGCAGAGGTTCAAGCACGCATGTCAGCCACCGCCACCAAGCCCGCCCGCAAGAAGTCGACGTTGATTCCGCTCGGTGACCGCGTCGTCGTGGAGCGCGAGGAGAGCGAGCAGAGGACGTCCGGCGGCATCCTGCTGCCCGAGTCCGCCAAGGACAAGCCGGCCCGCGGCACGGTCGTGAGCGTCGGCGAGGGCAAGTGCGACTCCAAGGGTGTTCGCCATCCGCTCCACGTCAAGCCCGGTGACCGCGTCGTGTTCACGAGCTACGCCGGCGAGGCCTTCAAGGTCGGTGACGACGAGCTGCTCCTGATGCGCGAGGACGACATCCTGGCGATCCTCGGCTGACACCCGGCCCGCTCCCGTCTTTTCGAAATCCACGAACCCCATCCCCGGAGATTCTGAACCATGGCCAAGATGATGGTATTCGACCAGGAGGCCCGTGAGGCGATGCGCCGCGGCGTCTCGAAGCTCGCCCGCGCCGTCAAGGTGACCCTCGGCCCCAAGGGCCGCAACGTCATCCTCCAAAAGAGCTTCGGCTCCCCGACGGTGACCAAGGACGGCGTGACCGTCGCCAAGGAGATCGACCTCGAGGACGTCTATGAGAACATGGGCGCCCGGATGGTGCGTGAGGTCGCGAGCAAGACGAGCGACGTGGCCGGTGACGGCACCACGACCGCCACGGTGCTCGCCGAGGCGGTGTTCAATGAGGGCCTCCGCGCGGTGGTCGCGGGTGTGAACCCGATCCAGATGAAGAGCGGCATCGAGAAGGCCGTGGCCGACATCACCGCCAAGCTCAAGGAGATGGCGATCCCGGTCAAGGGCAAGAAGGAGATGGCCCAGGTCGCCTCCATCGCCGCCAACAACGACGCCGAGATCGGCGACCTGCTCGCCGAGGCGATGGATAAGGTCGGCAAGGACGGCGTGATCACGGTCGACGAGGGCAAGAGCCTCAAGACCGAGATCGAGTTCGTCGAGGGCATGCAGTTCGACCGGGGCTACCTCTCGCCCTACTTCGTCACCAATCCCCAGCAGATGCAGTGCGTCCTCGAGGACTGCTACATCCTGGTGTTCGAGAAGAAGATCTCCTCCGTCAAGGACATCGTGCCGATGCTCGAGGCGGTTGTGAACTCGGGCAAGCCGCTCCTGATCGTCTCCGAGGAGGTCGACGGCGAGGCGCTCGCCACGCTCGTGATCAACCGGCTCCGTGGCACCTTCCAGGTGTGCGCGGTCAAGGCTCCGGGTTACGGCGACCGCCGCAAGGCGATGCTCGAGGACATCGCGATCCTGACCGGCGCCACGGCTGTGTTCGAGAACCTCGGCATGAAGCTCGAGAGCCTCGGGCTCGCCGAACTCGGGCGGGCCAAGAAGGTGATCGTCGACAAGGACAACACCACGATCATCGAGGGGGCCGGCAAGGCCGCCGACATCAAGGCCCGGATCGAGCAGATCCGCCGTGAGATCGAGGGCTCGACGAGCGACTACGACCGCGAGAAGCTCGAGGAGCGGCTGGCGAAGCTTTCCGGCGGTGTCGCCAAGATCAACGTCGGGGCGGCCACCGAGAGCGAGATGAAGGAGAAGAAGGCCCGCGTCGAGGACGCGCTCCACGCCACGCGGGCGGCCGTCGAGGAGGGCATTCTGCCAGGCGGCGGTGTCGCCCTGTTGCGGGCCTGCTCGCAGCTCAAGCCGAAGGGGCTCAGCGACGACGAGAACGTGGGCTACCAGATCGTCGTCCGGGCCTCGCGGGCGCCCCTCTCGATGATCGCCTCGAACGCCGGCCAGGACGGCTCGATCGTCTGTGAGAAGGTGCTCGAGGCCTCCGGTAATCACGGCTACAACGCCGCCACCGGGGTCTACGAGGATCTGGTCAAGGCGGGGGTGATCGACCCGGCCAAGGTGACGCGGACGGCGCTCCAAAACGCCACCAGCGTCTCGACCCTGCTCCTGACGAGCGATGCCCTGATCGCCGACAAGCCCAAGGAGCAGAAGTCCAAGGGGGGCGGCCACGGCCACGGCGGCGACTACGACATGTACTAGTTTCACGGCGGCAGGGGCATCCATGCCCCCTTCCGCCTGGCGGCACTCCGGCCTTCGGCCGCTGCCGCCGGTCGCACCTCCGGGAGACCGTGTTCGTGCGGCAGTTGTGATGGCAGCGACTGAACAGACGAATCGGCGGCCGAATTACTCAGCGTTCGGGGCGGCCTGCGGGCCGCCCCGAACCTTTTTGGTTTGTCCGAGAGTGGCGTAACTCGGAGGGGTTGAGGGGTTGCCCGTGCCAATCGAGCGGC
>CAXNGP010000347.1:0-3196 GCA_964201845.1 Pirellulales bacterium | reverse complement strand
CAGCTCGACGCAGGCTTAGAACTTCACGCCACCCGGAGCGCCGACCAGCGTGGCGGCGGTGCCGTCCTGCTGGGCGTAGAGATAGACGGTGCTGAAGCCGCGGGTGTTGAAGCTGCGGACGGCGTTCGCCGACAGCGGCGACGACGGATTGGCGGCGACCGACGTGAACGCGCCGGACTTGACGCTGAACTGGAAGACACCGTTGGCACTGACCGTCTTAGCCGAACTGATGATCTGGTTGAGCGTCTTGCTGCCAGAGAGGGCGTTGACGGCGACGGGCGAGACGCCGACGTTCTTCATGCGAACGGCGACGCTGCCCTTGGAGCCACCACTACCACCACCGGCGAGAACGGGACCGGCGACCGAGGCCATTGCGGCCAGCACGGCGACGCAGAGAAGTTTGCGAATCATTGAAACGTTCCTTACTTGGCGGAAAGAAATGAATGTCGAAGCGAACAAGAGACCGGACGCCAATCCGTGGCCGTGCCCCAGCACCACGCTGAGGCATTATCGTACTACCGGGGCCCGCCCTGTCAAAATACCTTTTCCGATCCGGCAAATTCGGGGTTTTTGGGGGCCTGGACAGGCTAGGGGGCCAGTCCGGCCGCCTCGCCCCCGGCCTTCGTGCAGGCCGCCATCAAGATCTCGGGTGCGGTGTCGTCGACCATGAGCACGACCCTGCCGTCGCCGAACAGTCCGTGTACGCCGCCGAGGTGATGGCTGCGAAACCCGTCCACCTCGGGCGTGTTGAGCACGGGCGAACTGAAAAAGAAGCAGTTGGTGCCGCAAGCCCAGCGGGCGTTGCCAATGCGGGACTCGTTGTCCATGTCCCTGAAGCCCCGATCGACCCCTTCGCTCACCAGCAGCGTCTTCGACAGTCCGTCGCTGACCTGGCCGGCCCGGCACGGACGGGGGCAGTCGTCGGCCGTCGCATAGAGCACGCCGCCATGAGCCCAGCCCGGCGGCAGTTCGGGAAGCTCATCGCCCGGCGTGAGCACCACCGCGTTCCCCATCACGCCGCCGTAGTCCTGCTTGCCGGGGAACAAACGGATGCTGCTCGGGCACACGTAGGTCGAGATGATCACGTCGGCGATCGCCGCGTTGCCCTGCGGATCGTTCCACGGCCGCTGGTAGTCGATCCGGCCGGCCGTTTTCTGCTCCTCGAGAAACGGCAGGATGAACGAGCTCCAGGCGTGACTGCGGCGGGAGAGGGCGTCGTCGCCCGGCGGAAACCAGCGGCGGGCCGCCTCGTAGTTGGTGATCGCGATCCCCATCTGGCGCAGGTTGTTGGAGCAGGCCGCCCGGCGGCCGCTCTCGCGGGCCGACTGGACCGCCGGCAGCGTCAGCGAAATGAGCGTGCCAAGGATCGCCACCACGACGAGCAGCTCGACCAGGCTGAATCCGGCCGCCCGGGGGGCGGGTGGCCGGCGGCAATCCGGGCGGCGGGGGACGTGGCTCACCATGGATCGTCGGGACGCAGGGGGGCGGGCGAGGGGGAAGACAGTCGCCGGGGCGTCAATCGAGGATACGCCACCCCGCGGGGCGGTCAAACAATCCGGTCGCCACCGATCCGGCACCGGGGCGGTCGCCGGTCAGCCCGAGACGATCTCTTTTCGCGTCTTGAAGCGGCCCCGCTCGAGGATGTAGCCCTCGCAGCAGGCGGCCTCGAGCGTCGTCAGCCGGGGGAAGTAGAGCGGCCCGCGGTAGGCGTCGACGAGCTTCCAGGTCCGGGTGCCGGAGGCATGGTGGTGCCAGGTGCGGACCGAGAGCGCCGGATTGAGCACGCCGATCCCGGCCCGGAAGGCCTCGTGGGCCAGCCGGCTCTCGCAGGCCGGGATGCCCAGCGTGAAGCCCGCCTCGAAGTCCGGGAGTGATCCGGCAACGAACATCCAGGTGTCCTGCGAGTGGGAGTAGAACCGCCACCGCTGCGGGTCGACGCGGCCCTCCATCGAAGGCCCGGCGGGGTCGTCCCAGCGGGAGAGGGCCACGAGCAGCGGCCGCGGCGATGCGCCCAGCACGGCGGCCGCCCCGCGCAGCGATTCGTCGAAGGCGATGTCCGCGTTGGCCACCACACAGACCTCCCCCGGGTACCGCTCGGCGGCCAACCGGAAGAAGTCGGCGAACGACTTGCGCTTCCCATCGGCCAGCGGCACGATCTCGGCGAACACGCCGCTGGCGGCGTTGCACCCGCGCACGTGGGCCAGTTCGGCGGCGCGGGCCGGATCGGGAGACGCGTACTGCTCGTGAATCAGGATCATGGAAGCCGGGCGCGGGCGGCGGGCCGAAACGCCGCGGTATGCTAGCGATCCTGTCGCTCATCCTTCCATGGCGGCACCGGCAAGGGCGGCCCGTCGCGACCCCAGCGCATGAAGATCCTCGTCACCGGCGGCGCCGGATTCGTCGGCAGCCACATCGTCGACGCCCTGCTCGCGGCCGGCCACGCGCCGGTGGTGCTCGACGACCTGTCGAGCGGCTCGGCCGACAACCTCCCGCCGGGCGTGCCGCTCCATGTCGCCGACATCGCCGATGCGGAAGCGGTCGAGCGGGTGTTCGCCGGGGAGCGGCCGGAGGCCGTCTGTCATCAGGCGGCACAGATGTCGGTGAGCCGCTCGGTCCGCGAGCCCGCCTTCGACGCCCGGGTCAACGTGCTGGGGCTCGTCCACGTGCTCGACGCCGCGGTGCGGCACGGCGCGGGGCGGTTCGTGTTCGCCTCCTCCGGCGGAGTCCTCTACGGCGACGTGACCGAGCCCGCCCCGGAGTCGACGCCCGCGGCGCCGGTGAGTCCCTACGGCATCACGAAATGGGTCGGGGAACAGTATCTCGAGTTCTACGCCCGCGCGCACGGCCTGGCGGCCGTCGCCCTGCGCTACGCCAACGTGTACGGCCCCCGGCAGAACCCGCACGGCGAGGCGGGCGTGGTGGCGATCTTCTGCAAGCGGTTCCTGGCCGGGGAACCGGCCCGGATCAACGGCGACGGCCGCTATGTCCGCGACTATGTCTATGGCTCGGACGTCGCCCTGGCCAACCTCTTGGCTCTCACGACCGACGGGCGGCGGGGCCCGGGCCAGATCCGCGCCGGCGGCCTCGTCAGCCTCAACATCGGCACGGGGCTCGGCACCGACGTCAACCAACTCGAGCGGATGCTGCGGGCCGCGCTCGAACACGAACTCGCCGGCCGCGGGCGGGCGGCCGCGCT
>CAXNGP010000346.1:0-3204 GCA_964201845.1 Pirellulales bacterium | reverse complement strand
GCGTCGCCGGGCCGATCGGGGCTGCCCCGCAGCAAGATCCGGCTGTCTCGCGGCCCATCGAGGTCGCGGAGCACCATCGCCCGCGGCGGGCCGCCCCGAGCCGTGGCCTGATGGGCGGTGATGTCCCGCCTGCGCTTGCGGTGCTCCGTCTGCTCCTCGCGGCGGGCCACCCGCATCGCCTCGTGCGGCTCGACGACCAATGGCGCGCCTGGGACCGTGAACGCCGCGCGGATCGCGGCCAGTTCTGCCGTGTCCTCCGGTGTACCGGCGGCCGCCTGGGCCCGCTGGACCACGCCGGCATAGGCCTCGGCCAGCTCCCGTGGGCTCGTGGGCCGAGCGGAGAGCAGGGCGACGTGCACGGCCCCGTTCACACCCGGGCCGCCGGCGGCCTCCCAGCCGGCCAGCACCTGGGCCACGGCCGCGGCGAACTCGCCGTCGGGCAGGCGCCGGACGGCGGCCCACAGCCCGAGGATCGGATGGTCGGCCTGCGCGCCGTCCACCTTCCGCGCGAGCCGGTCCACGAGCAGTTGCTCGATCTCGTAGCCGTCGGGCAGCCGCGGGGGCCGGCCGTCGGGCCGCGGCAGCGGCCGGGCCGTCTCCAGCAGATAGTGGGCCGCATGGGCGATCGCCTCCCGCGTCGCCCGCACGTGCACGGCCCGCTCGTGGGCCGCGAGCCGCTCCTCGAGTTCCTTCATCTTCGCGGCGAAGGCCTCGGCCTCCGGCCCCGCCGGAGCCTCGCCGATCACGGGCAGCTCCTCGGGAATCGCGGCGCTGGCGAAGATCCCGTGGAGGGCGTAGTAGTCGGCCATCGTGACCGGCTCGTACTTGTGATCGTGGCAGCGGGCGCAGGCCGCGGTCAGGCCCAGCAGGCCGCGGGTGACCAGATCGATCCGGTCATCGATGATGTCGTGCTGGTTGCCGAGGAAGGTCCGGCCGACGGTCAGGAAGCCGAGCGCGGCCAGATCGGCGGGCGGCACCGGCGGCTCGACCAGATCCGCGGCCAGCTGGAGCGTGACGAACCGGTCGTAGGGAATGTCGTCATGCAGCGCGCGCACGACCCAGTCGCGGTAGGTCCAGGCGAACGGGTAGCCCGAGTCCTGACCGTCGAAGGCGTAGCCCATCGTGTCGGCATAGCGGGCCAGGTCGAGCCACTTGCGGGCCCAGTGCTCGGCATGCTCCCGGGACGCGAGCAACTTCTCGACGAGCGCGTCGTAGGCGGCGGCGGAGGGATCACGGCAGAAGGCGTCGGCCTCCGCCGCAGGCGGAGGCAGGCCGGTGAGATCGAAGGCCAGCCGCCGCACGAGTTCCCGTGGCGTGGCCGGCGGCGACGGCACGAAGCCTGCGGCGGCAATGTCGTGGGCGAGGAACCGATCGATGGCCGAGTGACTCCAGGCGGTCCGCAGTTCCGGCGGGAACGACTCGGGCACGGGTGGCGGGGCGGGCCGGCCGGGGGCCTGGAGCGACCAGTGCGAGGCCAGGGCCTGCTTGAGCCGCGCCTGCATGTCGGGTGGCCCCGCGGGAGCCTGCAGGTCAGCGCCGCTGCCACTGCCCGGACCGGACCAGGGCATCCCCGCGGCGACCCACTGCTCGAGCACCGCCACCTCGTCCCGCGACAGGGGTTCGTCGGGGGGCATCTCGATGTCGCCGGTCCTGCGCACGGCCGCGATCAGCCGGCTGTGGTCCACGTCACCGGCGATCGCCACGGGCCCCGCCTGGCCGCCGGCGAGCACGGCCGGCCGGCTGTCGAGCCGCAGGCCGGCCTCCGCGATCTTGGGGCCGTGGCAGGTCTGGCATTTCGCGACCAAGAGCGGCCGCACCCGGCTCTCGAAAAAGGCGGACTGGTCGGGGCCGTTGGCGCCCGCCGAACCCGCCGAGACGGCGAGCAGCGCGATCATGAGGCCGGGCTGGCGGGCGAGGCACATGACGGATTCCAGACCGCGAGACGCGTGGTAGGACACTCGGGGAAACCCCGTTAGTCTAGCCCGCCACAGGCCCGCCGGCCCGCGGCCCCGGCCAAGCCGCCGCGAATCCGCAGGAATTCCCCGCCCGGGTCGGCGGAACCGTCAGGACTCTTCGTCATCCCCGGCCGACGCCAGCTCGTCGGCATAGGGGTCGGTGATGCAGACGGCCTCGTCGCAGAAGGTCGCCTCTTCCTCGTCCTCGCACACCAGCGAGAGGAGCGCGTTCTTCTCGCTCTCGGAGATTTCCGCCTCGCGGAAACTGCGGATGATCTCTGGCACGGGGTCGTGCACCGGACCGATCAGGTCGACGGAGAGCCGGCCGAAATGCAGCTGGCGGCGGTGCGTGGCAAAGCGATCGCAGAGTGAAAGCAGGTCGTCGCGATTCATGGTTTCCCTCCTTGGCCGAAGGGCCGCCTTTGGGCCCGTGGATCGGGCCACCTCTGACCCGTGGATTGGGCCACTTCTGGCCCGTGGATCCCGTCAAGAGCAATCCTACGGGGGCAGTCCAGTCCGCCCTCGTGAGAATCCTGTGAACCGTCTACGAATCAGCGGCGGTTTCGGTTCGCTGCATCCGCGGCTGGCCGCTCCGAGGAAACCTGGGTGACCGCCAGAAAGCGGCCGACCGTCGCCACGAAGGCGTCGGCCGCATTGGCGTGGACCCAGTGGCCAGCCCGCTCGATGACTTCGATCGTCGCGGCCGGAAAGAGCCGGTGGATCTCGGGGTGGTGCTCGGGCCGGACATAGTCGGACCTTCCCCCCGCCAGAAACAGCGTGGGCTTCGGGAACGGCCGAGCCGCTGGAAGGTCGGGGAATCCGAGGATGGTGTCGAAGTTCTGCTCGATGGCCTCGAGGTTCACCGCCCAGGCCAAGCCGGTCGGGCCGGAGACGAGGTTGAGGGTCAGGAAGCCCCGGACCAGCGGATCGGGGATCGCCGGGGCGAGCGCCTCCTTGACGTCGAGCCGCTGGCCATAGGCGGCCAGCGGCAGGCGGCGCATCGCCCGCACGTACTCGATCGGCGTGGCCGTGGAGCGGACCGGCGCGATGTCGACGACCACCAGCCGCTCGACGAGTTCGGGCCTGGCCAGCGCCAGCACCATCGCGGCCTTGCCCCCCATGCTGTGACCGAGCACGGCCACTGGCCCGCCCACCCGCCCTTCGATCACGGCCGCGACGTCGGCGGCCAGGGCCGGGTAGTCGTGCCGCCCATCCCAGGGGCTCTCGCCGTGGTTCCGCAGATCGACGG
>CAXNGP010000345.1:0-3248 GCA_964201845.1 Pirellulales bacterium | reverse complement strand
GACGATGCCGGCAGTGCGGCCGACCCGGGCCCATGACACCAAGGTCGAGGCCGGGGGCGTCTGGGTGCGGCTCCGCGACTCGGCGACGGCCGACGGCCCGGCGGCCCACGCCGTCGGAGCAACGGCTGCGTCGACGTCGCCTCCCCCTGCCCCGCCGTCTGCGGCCGGCGACGCGACCGCGAGTGCCGCCCCGGCTTCCTCTGCCGCGGCCGTCACCGGCGGACCACTCTGCGAAGACACCGTCCGCGAAGTGCTCAAGGAGGTCAAGGACCCCGAGCTGTTCGTGAACATCGTCGACCTGGGGCTGATCTATGGCGTCACGATCGGCCCGGCGGCCGTCGATGCGGCCAAGCACGAAGTCTCGATCGACATGACGATGACGAGCCCGGCCTGTCCGGCCGGCCCACAGTTGATCGCCGACACGAAGCGGGCGCTCTCCCAGCGACCCGACGTGGCGGCCGTCGAGGTGCGGATCGTGATGGATCCGCCCTGGACGCCCGACCGGATGACCGAAGCAGCCCGGGACCAGCTCGGGATATTCTAAATTCAAGGCTTCGCGGCCATCCATGGCCCGCGAAGCCTTGGCTCGGCGGAGGGGCAGCCAAGGTGCCCCTCGCCTCGCTGGCTGCTCGCACCTCCGGGCTCGCAGGGCCGCCGCGGAGCGGCGGCTGGAGCCGACGCCGGGACGGCGGCGACGGCGCGAAATCTCGGCGGCCGTGCTCGTGCGCGGAATGGCGCGCCGCGTGCGTCGTGACGAATCTGTCGGACAACGTTCCTCCGGGCACAACCATGGACTGCTCGGGGCTGCCCATGCCAATCGAGCGGCGTTGCTGGCCGAGCGCAGGCAGGATGCCGAAGCGAGGGCAGCATCGAGCGAACGGAGGCCTGGAGGGCCGGAGTGAGCGTCCGGCGAGATGGCATGGGCAACCCGGAGCCTGCGTGACCCACGACGACCCACACGGTAGCCAGCGCCAGCCCCGTCTGGCAGACTCTCGCCCATGCGGGTGCTGCTCTATGAATGGTGCTCCTCCGGCGGGCTCGTCGGAGACGACCCGGCGATCGCCCGCGAAGGGCGGATGATGCTCGCGGCACTGGCCGCCGACGCGGCGAAGGAGCCCGGGCTTAATGTGACCGTCCTCGCCGACGAGACGCGGCCGATCGACCTGCCGGCGCGGGCGCGACGGCTCGCCGTGCCTCCGGGCGGCGACCGTGCCGCGCTCGTGGCGGCGGCCTCCCAGGCCGACTGGACGTTGATCGTGGCCCCCGAAAGCGACGGGATCCTGTCTGACCGCGTACGGGCGGTGCGGGCCGCCGGAGGCCGAGTGCTCGCGCCCGCCGACTCGGCGATCAGGACCGCGGCCGACAAGCAGGCTACGCTCGACGCGCTCGCGGCCAGGGGCGTGCCAGTGCCGGCAGGCCGCAGCCTGGGCGTGGGCGAGGCGGTCCCGGCCGGCTTCCGCCTGCCCGCCGTCCGCAAGGCCCGCGGCGGCTGCGGTGGCGAGGCTCTCGAGATCATCCACCGGCCCGGGGTGAGGCCGGCCACCGGACCGACCCGACTCGAAGCGCTGGCCGCCGGCGTGCCGGTCGGCGTCTCGCTGATCGGCGGCCCCCGGGCCACGGCCGCCCTGCCCCCGATGCGGCAACGGTTCAGTGACGGCACCTCGCCCCGCTACCTCGGCAGCGACCTGCTTCCCGACGGCGAGCTGGCGAGACGCGCCACGGCCCTCGCGCTCCGGGCCGCGGCATCCCTCGTCGCCGAGGCCGGCTGGCTGGGCGTGGATCTGATTCTCGGCGACCGGGCCGACGGTCGCGACGACCGCGTCCTCGAGGTGAACCCGCGGGTGACCACGTCGTTCGTGGGGCTCGCTCGTCTCTTTGCATCGAGCCTCGTGGCGGCGATGATCGAGGCCGCGTCAGGCGAGCAGCCCGCCCTCGTGCCAGCCGCCAGGGCGGGCGACACCGCCGGCTTCGACCTGCTCGCCGACTGAATCATCGCCCGCGAGACCTGCATGCCTTCCCCCGCCGACCTCGTCGCCCTCGACATCGGCGGCGCCAACCTCAAGGCCGCCGACGGGCTTGGTTGGTCGGCGAGCGCGGCATTTCCGCTCTGGCAGCGGTGGCGCGAACTCCCCGATGCCCTGGCAACCCTCGTGTCCGAGTGGCGGCCGCGGCGACTCGTCGCCACGATGACCGGCGAGATCTGCGACTGCTACCCGTCCCGGGCCGCGGGCGTGGCCCACATCGTCGAGTCGCTCCTGGCCGCCGCGGCCGCCGCGGGCTGCGGCGAGCCGCCGGGCGTCTACCTGGCCGACGGTCGGATCGTAACGCCGGCCGAGGCCATCCGCGGGTGGCGACTGGCCGCCGCCTCGAACTGGCATGCCCTGGCCCGCCTCGCCGCCACGCTCGTGCCCTCGGGAGCCGGCCTGCTCCTCGACATCGGCTCGACCACGACCGACATCGTGCCGCTTGGCGACGGCCGGCCCGCCCCGCGGGCGAGCGACGACGCCGCCCGGCTGCTGGCTCGCGAGCTTGTCTACACCGGGGTCGAGCGGACGCCCGTGGCCGCGGTCGCCCCCTGCCTGCCCCATCGGGGCAAGCTGCGGCCGGTCGCCAGCGAGCGGTTTGCCGACTCGCGCGACGCCTGGCTCGTTTTGGGCGCGCTCGCGGAGGATCCAACAGCCCGTGACACGGCCGACGGCGGACCCGCCACCCGCGACGCGGCCCGCGTGAGGCTCGCGCGGACGATGCTGCTCGACCCGGAGGACTTCACGGCGGCCGATGCCACCGATGCGGCCGACACCATCGCCGCCAGGCAGGCGGCCATGATTTCGCTGGCCCTCAAGCACGTGGCCCGCGCCGGCAACGGGCCTCCCGAGACCATCGTGCTCGCCGGCCACGGGGACCGCCTCGCCGAACGCGCGCTCAACCGCGCGGGCTGGCGGCCGAGGATCGAGCGGCTCGCCGACTTGGTCGGCCCGGCGGCGGCGCGGGCGGCCCCGGCCCATGCGCTGGCGCTCCTGGCCCGGGGAGCGATCCCATGACCGCAGCCTGGCGCGAGGGGACCCTGCGGAACGGCCCGCGGCCGCGGTCAGGGCTGGTCGTGAAGGTCGGCGGCAGCCTGCTGGGCCTGCACGGCTGGCCCGCACGTCTCACCGATCTCATCGCCGCCCTCGGCGACCGGCCCCCCGCACCGCTCCTGATCGTCGGCGGCGGTCGCGTCGTCGACGGCTTGCGCGAAATCGACGCGG
>CAXNGP010000344.1:0-3265 GCA_964201845.1 Pirellulales bacterium | reverse complement strand
GCTCGAACTGCGGAAGATGATGCGCCGGGCGGCCTTCGTGCCGGAGACGATGCCGCTCGACCGGCTCCTGGAACTGTTCCGCAAGGAACGGACTCCGTTCGCGATCGTGCTCGACGAGTATGGCGGGACCGACGGGCTCGTGACGCTGGACGACGTGCTCTCCGAACTGGTCGGCGAGATCCACGACGACCGCCGGCATGACGCGCCGGCCGAGTTCGTGGAGCGGGCCGACGGCTCCTGGCTCGTCGAGGGAGGCACGGCCGTCGAGCGGCTGGCGGCCCGGTTCGGCGTCGAACTCGAGACCGGCCCCCGGGAGTACGAGACCGCTTCGGGCCTGGTGCTGGCGGAACTCGAGCGGCTGCCGACGGCGGGCGACTCGATCACCTGGAAGGGCCTGGTGATCGAGGTCGTCGACATGGACGGCCGCCGGATCGACAAGCTCCTCGTCCGCCGCGCCTGAGCCTCACCCGCCTGGGCCGGCGAGCGCAAGGATGTCGTCGAGGACGAAGGGGCTCGGAAACGGTTCGTCGAGCTGCTCGAGGAGCTTGCGGTAGCGGCCCACGATCTCGGCGATGTCGTCGGCCATCAGCCGGTCCTCTCGCAGGATCTGCGAGCCGTCGAACACCTGCCGCCACGCCCGAAACGCCTCCTCGTAGGCCTCGCGGGCGGCCTTGAGCCGGGCGGCCGCGAACTCGCGGTCCGCCTTCCACGTCAGCTCACGGGCCCGGAGCGCCGGCTCCGTGACTTCCGCCTCGCAGGTGGCCCGCCAGAAGTCGAAGTTCACGATCTCGCGGTAGCGGTCGATGATCTCGGCCGTCTCACGGGCCTCGGTCTCCTGCAACGCCAACTCCCAAGCCTGGTCGCGGACGGCGGCGGGCGCCGACCGGGCGACATCCTTCCAGGTCACCTTCACCGCCGACTCGGCCTCGTTGGCCAGCTGGAGCTGCTGCTCGTCGCGGTCCAGGGCCGGCACCGCGAGCGCGGCCCGCTGCTCCGGGCTGAGCGCGGCCCGCCGCTCCTCCTCGAGCTTGGCGAACCCGCCGGGAACGAGCTTCTCGATGTCCTCCGCCAGCCGCTTGGCCCGAGCCTGTTCGGCCTCCTTGAGGCCGAGCCGGATCGGCACGTTCCAACTGGTCGGGATCTCGCGGGTGGCGAACCGCCGCATCTCCTCCCCGGCGAGTTCCCAGGCCCGGCGGGCGGTGCTGCCGAACACGCCGTCTTCCTCCAGGGCCCGGCCGTGGTTGATCGCGGTCATCATCGGCTCGCTGTGGAAGATCAGGGCCGTCGTCTTGAGCGGCACCCCGGAGTCGGCCAGCTGCTGCGCCTGGCGATACTTGCTCCGCGCCACGAGCCAGTTGTCCCGCTCGGGGAGCGTCCGCTGCGGATCGTCCCGCTCGTGGAAGTCGTCGTCGGCCACGAACAGCTTGCGAAACTCCTTCTTCTCGTCCGACTTGCCGATCTTGTGGCCGATGAACCAACCCATCCTTCCCAGCAGCCGCGGCTCGAAGCGGTTGAGGCCGATGCCCTGCCGCAGGAACTCGATCCCCTTGATCACCCAGGCATAGCGGTCGCGGTAGTCGTCGAACTCGACCGAGATGTTGTAGGAGAGGTTGTGGGCCTGGAAGTCCCAGACCGAGTAGAAGTTGGGCTGGAGCTTGGTGAGCTGCTCGAGCGTGGCGGAGAGGTTGGCCCAGTCCTCGACCTTCTTGTAGTGGTTGGCCCGATCCCAGAGCAGGGCCACCGCCACGTTCTTGAGCCCGAGCGTCGCGAACCGCATCGTCTCGCCGGTGGGGTCGATCTCGCCGAGATTGGCCTGCGAGAGACCGCGGGCGGCCCGCATCCGGGCCAGAAACCCGCCGGGACTCTCCGAGTCGGCCGGCTGGCTGAGGAGTGAGAGTGGCAGCAGGAGGGCCATGATGCCCACCAGCGCCATCAGCGTCTCCGGCCGCAGGCCCAGCCAGGCCTGCCGCGTCGCCCCGCCCGTCCCCCGCGTCGGCGTCGTCACGATGCCACCTCCCGAGCCCGTAGGCAGAATGCTCCGGCGAGGCAGAAGGCCGCCACGTAGGCGAGCGTCTCCAGGCCGTGCGCGGCCAGCAGATCACCGGGAATATCGAAGCCCCCTGCCACGAAATCGCTCGTGCCGAGGGTCGCAAGCGACGGAAACAGTCCTGCCAGCACCCGCATCGGCGCCAGGAGCACCGTGTCGGCCAGCTTCATCGCCTGCACCGCCGGCGTGGGGTCGAGCTCGAGCGTGATGCTCGTCTGGGTGACGATCCGGTAGAGCGACTCGATCGGGCCGCCCCCGGGGGCGATGGTGGCGTCGCCCGTCACCTGGCTCGTGAACAGCCGGGCGATGAACTCGCGGAACTGGCCGATCAGGAGCACCGAGAGGGCCGCCACCAACGCCACCGGCGCCGAGAGGAAGGTGCTGAACATCACGCCCAGGGCCGTCACGATCAGCATCGCGAACCAGGCACCGAGGCAGCCCTTGGCGTAGTTGACCGCGAAGGATCCCTCGCCCGCCCGGAGGTAGAAGTCGGCCTGGGCGACGCCGTAGTACTGGGCCGGCTCCAGGCACTGCAGCCAGACCTCGACCCGGCCGTCGGCGACGAAGTCGGCGAACAGGTCGGCCTGACGAACCTGGCCGTCGGCCAGCACCGTGCCCAGCTTCCGCGGGATCAGGAAATCCTCGATCGTGAACTCGCGGGCCACGATCGGGAAGGCCTCGCTGCGGAGCTGGTTGACGGGATTGCGGAGCTGGATCGTGCCGTGGATGCCCTCGGTGATCGTGCCCTTGTAGGTGCGGAACACCCGGATCGTCATCTCGAGTGGCAGCCCGTCGGGAAACACCTCCTCCGTGAGGCCCTCGAAGGTCCAGACCGCCGCGGCTCCGGTGCCCCCCTCGATGTATTGCCGGTAGGCCCACTCCGCCCCAACGCTGATCCCCTTTTCCGCCGGCCGCCCCTCGCGGTCGAGGAACCGCAGCCGCCCACGGAGCGGACGGCGGGCCTCGAGGATGCCCTCGGGGGGCCCCACGTCGTAGCCGCGGTCGTCTCCGGCCCCGCGGGTCGTGATCCGGTGCCGGTGGCCGTGGAAGGTCTCGGCCACGCCGCGGCCCTCGGCGTCGAGGGTGACAAAGTGGCGGTGACCGCGGCCGGGGCTGGTTCGCCCCTCGAAGCCGGTCACAGTGCCCTCCTCGTCGCGGACTTCCTGGACGGCTCCGGCACCCAGTTCATGCGTGTGATCGACGCTGCGGACGACGAAC
>CAXNGP010000343.1:0-3288 GCA_964201845.1 Pirellulales bacterium | reverse complement strand
CGACGTGTTCGGCGTCTACGACGACATGCGCGTCGGGGAATACCTCGAGTTCTTCGCCGCGGCCTATCGGATCACCGGCCCGGAGCGGCGCCGGGTGGCGGAGCGGTCGCTCGAACTGGTCGATCTCGGCAGCAAGCGGGACGAACTGGTCACCAGCCTCTCCCGCGGGATGACGCAGCGGCTGGGTCTGGCCCGCGTGCTGCTCCACGACCCCGAGGTGCTGCTGCTCGACGAGCCGGCCAGCGGCCTCGACCCGCGGGCCCGGATCGAGATGCGAAACCTGCTCAAGCGGCTCCAGGGCATGGGCAAGACGATCCTCGTATCGAGTCACATCCTTCCGGAACTGGCCGACATCTGCAACCGAGTGGGGATCATCGAATACGGTCGGCTCCTCGCCTGCGGCGGCGTGCAGAAACTTCTGGCACAGGTCCGCGGGCGGCCCGTCGTTCGGATCCGCGTCGCCGGCCCGCCCGAGCGGGCGGCCGACGTCGTGGGCGGCTGCCCGGAGGCGGCAGCCGTGGAGATACGCGACGGTGAGATCCGCGTCACCCTCGCCGACGGCGTGACCGACCCGGCCCCGCTCGCCGCCCGGCTGGTGGCGGCCGGCCACGCCCTGCAGGGGCTGCGGGAGGAGGAGGTCAACCTGGAGACCGCGTTTCTCGAACTCACCCGGGGGTCGCTGGCCAAACCGGTCGACCAGTAGACTTATTCGTGTTCGGGCTGGGTCGAGTCCAGGTCGCGTCTGGCTCGAACGAGGCCGCCTGCCACCGGAGGAACTGCGATGAATCTGGTTCGAGGAGCGGGAGCGGTCGGCGTCGCGGCCTGGTCACTCGCCGTCGCGGTCGCCCAGCCGCCGGCGGTCGAAACGGTCGCCCCGCCGAAGCCCGCGGCAGACCGCCAGCCGCTGTCCACCCCGGCCGAGGAGCTCGGCTACGCCCTCGGGTTCCGGATCGGCCAGCGGATCATCGCCGACCATCGCGCCATGGGAACGCCGCTCGATCCCGCGGCCCTGGCCCGCGGCCTGGCCGACGCGGTCCGCGACACGCCGCCGCAACTCGACGAGGAGGGCTTCCGCCGGGTGCTCTCGGCCTTCGAGAAGCAGATGCAGGAGAAGGATCGCGAACTGGCGGCCCGCATGGCGGAGGCGGCGAAGAAGAACCTCGCCGCGGGTGCCGCGTTTCTCGCGGGCAACGCCAAACAGCCGGGCGTGGTGACACTGCCAAGCGGCCTCCAGTACACGGTGCTCAAGGAAGGGGCCGGGCCGAAGCCGACGCTCGACGACGTCGTCGAGGCCCACTACCGCGGCACCCACATCGACGGCGCGGAGTTCGACGGCACGGAGCCCGGGGGAGAGCCCGCGGCGTTTCCGCTACGGGGCGTGGTGCCAGGCTGGCAGGAGGCTCTGCCGTTGATGAAGGTCGGCTCGAAGTGGCGGGTCTGGCTGCCGCCCGAACTCGGCTACGGCGACGCCGGATCGCCCCCGGCGATCGAGCCCAACGAGGTGCTGGTGTTCGAGATCGAACTGCTCGCCATCCGGCCGCGGGGCGAATAGGCCAGCGGAAAGACGCCCGTCGCAGCTCGCGACGGCGTGCTGACTCACGACGGCGGGGAACGATGGAAGTGGACGTGCTTCCAACGGCCGTCGATCTTCTGCCAGATGCGGGTCTCTTCACAGGGCTTCGTTACGGGCCGCCCCGCGTCGTCCAGTGTCTGCGTGAGCCGCATCGCGGCGACGACGGCGACGGTCTCGGCGAGCAGACGCACCACGGGTGAGGCGAGCGTGTTGGTGACGGGCCGGGCGGGCTTGGCCGGATCGGACGGCAGACGGAAATAGAACTCGTGGAAGGCCAGGCCCTCGACGAGTTGGCCCCGCGCCTCCGGCTCGAAACAGGTGAGGTCGTCGGCCACCAGTCGGCGATACGCCGGCCAGTCGCCGCTGGCGACGGCATCCAGGAGTTGGCGCGACAGATCGAGCAGTTCGGCTTCCACGGCGGCCGGGGCGTTCATCAAGGCTTCTCCGAGGTCTGTTTGTGGGGCGTCGATCGGACAGATGTATAGATCATGGCGACCGGCTTTCAACGACCGTTGCCGGCCCGGCGGGGCCGGCCGCAGGCCGGCCCCGCACCAGACCGGCGCGGTCGGATCGGTGGCTGGGGAAGGTTCTTGTAGCCCCTGCGCCAACCCCATGGAACCATTTTCTCCCTGTAAAAGAAGGTTTTTGCCGGTTGAGCGGGCCGCCCGGGCAGGGTTGCCCGCAAACTTCCCCCAAACTTTCCAGTTGCCTTGAACTACCTGATCGTCAGACTATTCTCCGTTGGGAAGCGGATCGTCACCCGGAACGGATCGGGAGCGGCGACGTGCTCCGCGGAACCTGACTCACCAATTTTCTGGAGATTGATGGCCATGGCGAAGAGTCGCTGGATGAAGGTTGCGGGTGTCCTGACGTTCGCCGCGGTTGCCGCAGCGACGTGCGACGCCCAGGCTGGCTGGGGTCACCGTCAAGGCAGCTACGGCTCGTCGGGCGGCAGCTCGGGTGGTTCGTCCGGCGGCTCCTCCGGCGGCAGCTCGGGTGGTTCCTCCGGTGGTTCCTCGGGGGGCTCGTCGGGCGGGAGCTACAGCTCGTACGGCGGCGCGTCGTCGGGCGGCAGCTACGGCTCGTCTGGCTCGCACGGTTCGAGCGGCGGCTGGGGCTCGCGGCATGCCCAGCGCAAGGCGATGCGTGCCTACCGCCACGCCAGCCATGGCTCGTCGGGCGGTTCTTCCGGCGGCTCGTCGGGTGGTTCGTCCGGCGGTTACACGACTTACTCCTACGGTGGCAGCTCGGGCGGCTCGTCGGGTGGCAGCTCGGGCGGTTCGTCGGGCGGCAGCTACGGCTCCGCCGGCGGCTATGTGACTTCGGGCTACTCCGAGGGCTACTCGGCCGCGATGCCGATCGAGTCGTACCGCGTCATCAACGAAGTTCCTTCGAGCGTCAGCGGCGAGGTGATCGGCACCCCGCCGGCCGTTCCGGCCAAGCCGGCTCTCGACGACTCCACGAGCGTGCCCGCCGACGGCGGCCTGCTCCTGGTGAGCGTTCCGGCCGAAGCCCGGATCTTCGTCAACGGCACGGAGACCGCCTCGAAGGGCTCGCTGCGGCGGTTCCTGTCGCGAGGCCTCGTGGCGGGCAAGTCGTATGAGTTCGTGGTGCGGATGGCGGTCGATCGCGACGGCAAGACCGAGGAGGCCACGAAGGTGGTGACCCTCGTTGCCGGCGAGCGGTCGCAGGTGTCGTTCGGGCCCGATGCTTCC
>CAXNGP010000342.1:0-3299 GCA_964201845.1 Pirellulales bacterium | reverse complement strand
TGCTCGGGCGTCAGCTTGGTGAGCTTCACGCCCAGCTTGTCGAGGTGCAGCCGGGCCACTTCCTCGTCGAGCTTCTTGGGCAGCAGGTGCACGCCCACGTCGTACCGGTCGGTCTCCGTCCAGAGGGCGAGCTGGGCCAGCACCTGGTTGGTGAAGCTCGTGCTCATCACGAACGACGGGTGGCCGGTGGCACAGCCGAGGTTCACGAGCCGGCCCTCGGCCAGCACGATGACCGACTTGCCCGAGGGGAGCGTGTAGCGGTCGACCTGGGGCTTGATCTCCACCTTCTTGATGCCCTTGGTGCCTTCCAGCCAGGTGATGTCGATCTCCAGGTCGAAGTGGCCGATGTTGCACACGATCGCGTCATTGGGCATCGCGGCCAGGTGCTCGCCCCGGATCACGTCGCGGCAGCCGGTCGCCGTGACGAAGATCTGGCCTCGCGCGGCGGCCTCCTCCATGGTCGTGACCTCGAAGCCCTCCATCACTGCCTGGAGGGCGTTGATCGGGTCGATTTCGGTCACGATCACGCGGGCCCCGAGCGACTTCATCGAGTGGGCACTGCCCTTGCCGACGTCGCCGTAGCCAGCGACCACGACCACCTTGCCGGCTACCATCACGTCGGTGGCCCGCTTGATGCCGTCGGCGAGGCTCTCCCGGCAGCCGTAGAGGTTGTCGAACTTGCTCTTGGTGCAGGAGTCGTTGATGTTGATCGCGGGGAGCTTCAGCTCGCCGTTCTCGTGCATCTGGTAGAGCCGGTGGACCCCGGTGGTGGTCTCCTCGGAGAGGCCGCGGATGCCGCCGAGGAGTTCCGGAAACTTCTGGTGGACCATGGCGGTCAGGTCGCCGCCGTCGTCGAGGATCATGTTGAGCGGCTCACCGTCCGGGAAGAACAGCGTCTGCTCGATGCACCAGTCGAACTCCTCGTTGTTCATACCCTTCCAGGCGTAGACCGGGATCCCGGCCTTGGCGATGGCCGCCGCGGCGTGGTCCTGGGTCGAGAAGATGTTGCAGCTGCTCCAGGTGACCTCGGCCCCGAGCTCCTTGAGGGTCTCGATCAGCACGGCCGTCTGGATGGTCATGTGGAGGCAGCCGGCGATCCGGGCGCCCGTGAGCGGCTTCGTGCGGCCGTACTTCTCCCGCAGGGCCATCAGGCCGGGCATTTCGTTCTCGGCCAGCATGATTTCCTTGCGGCCCCACTCGGCGAGCGAGAGATCGGCGACCTTGTAGGGCAGGCGGGTTTCGACGTGCGACACGGAGATCCTCCTTGGGATAGACGGCAAACGAAAACGGCCCCGGGGGGCCTTGAACGGCGTGGCTGGTCGGGGCAGGTCGCCCCGGCAAAAACCGCACGTATCCTAGCCGGGTCGCTCGAATCGCACAGGGTCAGCCGCCCTGGGCGAAGGCGTCCCGGGCCGCCGCCACGAAGGCCTGGAGCAGGGCTGGATCCTTGCGGCCCGGCGACGCTTCCACGCCGCTGGCCGTGTCGACCGCCTCGCACCGGGTGGCCTGAATCGCCGCCGCCACGTTGCCGGGCACGAGGCCACCGGCCAGGGCGAACGGCAGCCCGAGGGCCTCTTCGCGGGCGATCGCCTCCCAGTCGACCAGGTGGCCCGTGCCGCCAAGCCGCCCGGCTGCTGTCGCTGCTGTCACGCCGGCATCCACGATCA
The DNA here is from genome assembly GCA_964201845.1 of Pirellulales bacterium. Classification (GTDB taxonomy): domain Bacteria; phylum Planctomycetota; class Planctomycetia; order Pirellulales; family UBA1268; genus QWPN01. The sequence goes on along the minus strand of CAXNGP010000342.1, from coordinate 1,632 downwards.
GCATGTCGGGCGACCGGCCCGCGGCGGCCGCCGCGGCGAGCCAGCGGCGGGCCGGCGCCAGGCTGCCGCCCTCCATCCGCACCGCCCGGATCACGGGCAGCCCGGCAAGCTCGTGGCAGCGGCTGGGCGGGTCGTGAGCCGCGGCCGCGCGGTCGAGGTGGCCGTGGAGCTGGATCGCGCCGAGTCCCGCGGTCTGGGCGATGGCCAGCATCTCGCCCACCGGCATCCCGGCGAACACGCCGACGGCGAGCACGCCCGCGGGCAGCTCGGCCACTGCCTCCCGCGCCGTCGCCGGGGCCATCTGGCGGGGCGAGCCGGGCACGAAGTTGAAGCCGATCGCGTCGGCGCCAGCCTCAGCGGCCAGCCGGGCGTCGGCGGCCGACGTGACGCCGCAGACCTTCACGTGAAACAGCAGCCGTCCGGTCGAGTGCCGCATCTGCCTGAGCATCCACGCGTCGCCGGCGCAACCGGCGCGACCGTCCATCGGCGTGCCATTTCCCGGACCGGCAAAGTCTACGGCGGGCCCGGGTGGTGGAGGAAGCGACGCCGGTTGGTCGAAACCATCTCCTGTCCGGCCCCGCTGGTGTGGCCGCTGCTCTCCCCGGCGAACCCCGCGATGCACGTTCCCAGCAGGCACCCGTCGAGCCGCCCCTTCATGGCCTCCCCGCGGACGCAGTTCTATCACGCGTCCCGGGTGACCGACCTGGCGCTCCGGGGCCTCGAGCGGGGCATCCGGCGGGCGGAGGGTATCGGGCTGGTGGTCGGCGCCGCGGGAACCGGCAAGTCGCTCCTGCTGTTGAAGTTGGCCGAGCAGGTGCGCGACGACTTCGACGTCGCCCTGCTTACCGGCGCGAGCATCTGCACCCGGCGGGCGCTCTGGCAATCGATCCTGGCGGCGATCGGCGAGCCCTATCGCGGGATCGACGAGCCCGATCTGCGGATCGCGATCGTGGAGCGCATCCGGGGCCTGGCCGCCGCCGGCTCGGGGCTCGTGATCCTCGTCGACGAGGCCCACACCCTGCCCACACGGCTGATCGAGGAACTGCGGCTGCTGACGAACATCCCCACGCCGCTGCCGGCGGTGCACATCGTCCTGGCGGGCACCCCGCGGCTCGACGAACTGCTGGCCGCGCCCCGGATGGAGAGCCTGGCCCAAAGGGTGGCCGTCCGCGGCTACCTTGAACCGCTCGACCACGCCGAGACGCTCGACTACCTCCGCACGCAGACCGCGGCCGCGGGCTTGGAGTGGGGTCGGCTGTTCGCCGACGGCTGCGACGATGCCGTGTATCGGGTCACGGAGGGCGTGCCGCGGCTGATCAACCAGGTCTGCGACCATGCGCTCGTGCTCGTGGCCGAGAGCAAGCGGCGGGTGAGCCCCGCCGACATCGCCGCCGCCTGGCGGGAGATCCAGCGGCTCCCGGCCCCGGCCGGCCTCGAGCCGGGCACAGATGCGCCGCTGCGCTCGGGCGGCGGGACGGTGGTCGAGGATCTGGACGGCGACGGGCTCGGGGTGATCGAGTTTGGCGGAGACGAGGGTGTCGTGGAGGTGGGCGGCTTCGACGAAGCCCGGCCCGCCGCGGCCCCGGTCGGCCCGGGCGACCCGTGGGGCGGGCCGGACGTTGAACTCGTGTT
>CAXNGP010000341.1:0-3303 GCA_964201845.1 Pirellulales bacterium | reverse complement strand
GGAACCGGCAGGCCGCTGGCGGCCATCACGGCCCGCTCCCGCCTGCGCATTCTGCGCCGCTCGCCCGGTGTGCCATCATCCTCCCCGGCGAGGTGGAGCAGGCCATGCACGACGTAATACGCCAGTTCATGCCGGGGCTGCCAGCCGAGTTCGCGGGCCAGTCGCCGGGCCGTCTCGGCGCTCACGACGATGTCGCCGGCGAGCCCCCGGGCCTCGCCCCCGGAGAGGTCGAAGGTGAGCACGTCGGTGGGCCCCGGGATGCCCATCCACCGGTCGTGCAACGCCGCGATCCGCCGGTCGTCGACGACGAGCACGGTGATCTCGGCCGACTCGGCCCCGATCGCCGCGACGGCCCGGCGCACGACCCGCTCGAGCCACCGGGCATCGACGGCCATGACTTTTTGCCGGTTCACGACTTCGACGCTGATCGACATGGGGGCCTGACTCACGGCTTGGGGATCCGACATCATAGACCGTCGTGGGTGACGCCGGCTCCGGGTCGCCCATGCCATCTCGCCGGACGCTCAGGCAGCCTCTTGCGTGAGGGCTCGGGATTGCCGGACCCTGTCGCCCGGACGTTCACTGCGGCCATCCTGGCCTCCGCTCACTCCATGCTGGCTGCGCTTCGGCATCCTGCCTTCGCTTGCCATCAAGGCCGGCTCCAGGGCACCGGCAACCCCGAGCAGTCCGTCGGTGCGCATGAAGAACACGCCATTGCGCGGATTCGTCTGAACCCACGCCGCACGCCAATACGCTCACGACCACGGCCGCCCGGAGGTGCGGCCGGCGGCAGCGGCCGAAGGCCGGAGTGCCGCCAAGGCTTCGCGGGCCATGGATGGCCGCGAAGCCGCTTAAGCGGTCCTTTGATCGGGATACTTGACGCGGCCGTGATACACCGCGGTCAGGCTCTTCACGAGGCTCTTCTCGACCGTCTTGAGCTCCTCGAGCGTAAGGCCGCACTCGTCGAACTGGCCGTCGTTGAGCCGCTTCTGTGCCAGTTCGTTGACGAGGCTCGCGATCCGGGCGGGCGTCGGCTCCGAGAGCGAGCGGCTGGCGCTTTCGGCGGCGTCGGCGAGCATCATCACCGCCGACTCGCGGGTGCTCGGCTTGGGGCCGGGATAGCGGTAGGTGTGCTCGTCGGGACCGCCGCCGTGAGGATCGGCCTGCGACTGCTCCGCGGCCCGCTTGTAGAAATACTCGACGAGCGTCGTGCCGTGATGCTCCGCGATCAGGTCGATGATCGGTTGGGGCAGGTTGTATTGGCGGGCCAGTTCCACGCCCTCCTTCACGTGGGCCACGATGATCAGCGTGCTCATCGCCGGCACGAGCGATTCGTGGCGGTTCTCCTGCCCCTGGTTCTCGACGAAGTACGAGGGCTTGAGCATCTTGCCGATGTCGTGAAAGTAGGCGCCCACGCGCACCAGCAGGCCACGGCCCCCGATCGACTCGGCCGCCGCCTCGGCCAGGCTCGCCACGTTGATCGAGTGGTTGTAGGTGCCCGGGGCCCGGCGCACGAGTTCCTGGAGCAGGGGGTGGGCCACGTCTCCCACCTCCAGCAAGCTGAGGTCGGTGAGCACGCCGAACCAGCGCTCCACGAACGGCAGCAGCCCGGTCATCAGGAAGCCCGCCAGCAGCGTCCACGCGCCCGTCCGCCCCGCCTCGTAGAGCATCTGCAGGTCGAACGGCCGCTCGTGCAGGAGGTTGGCCCCGACCTGCGTGAGCATGGTCACCGCCCCGGCCCACAGGCCCACGTAAATCAGCTTGCTGCGGCTGCGGAGCCGGCCCATCCAGAACACCATCGCGGCCGCGGCGGCGGTCAGGGTGACGTAGTCCGGCAGGCCCCGTCCGAGCCCGAGCACCACGACCAGCGCCACCTCGGCCACCAGCAAGAGGGCGAGGTCCTCGTCGTAGGCGATCGCAATCGTCATCGCGAACAACAGCAGGGGCACCACCTGCGCCTGCCACGTGTCGGCGGCGGCCAGCATGCAGACCATGACCGTGACCACCGAAAAGCCGACGAGGGTCGCGATCGTGCCGAGGTCGGCCAGGAGTTCGCGATGGTTCAGATGCAGGTAGAACCCGGCCAGCGCGAACAGCGCCGCGAACAGGCCCAGCATCGCCAGCGCCCGCGCCACCCGCTGCCCCGGCTGTTGCTGGACGACAAACGCCTCGTGCTCCCGGACCAAAAGTTCGAGTGCCGCCGGCGTCACCGGCACGCTGGCCTCGGACAGCAGGCTCCCCTTCTCGAACGAGACGAACTGCGGGGGCGTCTTGTCGCTGGCATCCTGCTTCGCCCGGGCCGTGCCTTCCTGGTCGATCTCGAGCGTGCCCGAGAGCCGGGGCTCGATCCAGGCGAAGACGCGGTCCACGAACGGCCCCTCGCCGAGCTCCTCGTTGAGCCGGGTCAGCAACCGGGCCTTCGCTTCGACCAAGAGCACCTGCGGCACCTGCACCCGCACCGTCTCGGCCGGATTGCCCAGCGGGTGGACGTCGATCTCGTTCTGACTGCCCTCGTCGAAGGTGTGCTGGATCTTCTCGAGCACGCCCGTGCTCTCGAGTTCCTGGAAGGCGAGGTCGACCCCTTTTTCGAAGAGTAGGAGTTTTTCCTTGGTGTCGATCCGGGCCCGGAACCGCTCGAACTCCTGCTCGGCCGCCGCGATTCGCGCCGCCAGCTCGGGCGGCGGCGCGGGCTGCTTGCCCGGCTCAGCCGCCGGTTTCGGCGGCGGTTGGTCGACCGGCTTCGGCGTCGCGGCCTCGTCGGCCTTGCCCTTCTCGGCCCCCTTCGTGGCGGCGGGCTGCTTGGTCGGATCGGCGGCCCCGAGTTCGGGCGGCTCGGGAGCCATCGGCACCGGCGCGGGCGGCGGCAGATGCTCCAGCACCGCCGCGGCCTCCGGCGCGAACTCGAGCCACGCCGCCCGGGGGACCGCAGCCAGCGTGTCGGCCGCCGTCAGTTCCGCCGCCCGGTTCTTGAGGCCGTCCCGCAGGCGCACGACCGGTGCCTTGTCCTGGGCGTAGACCACCCGAACCTTGGCGGCCGCGCGTTCGCGGGCCACGCGGGTCGCGTCGGCGTCGGGCTGGTCGAAGGGCACCCGCGACACGACCCCGTGCACGGGCACGGAGCCGACCCCGTAGGCGAAGGGCTCGGACCAGCCGCGCAGCACCAGCAGCAGCACCAGCGAAGCGGCCAGGCAGAGCGCCAGCTTCACCAGCACGTCCGGCCGCGACACCTTGCCCGCCAGCAGCCCCCAGAAGCCGTGCGGAAGGTCGACCGACCCGGAGCGGCGGGGACGGCGGCGCGGCGAG
>CAXNGP010000340.1:0-3313 GCA_964201845.1 Pirellulales bacterium | reverse complement strand
TGCCCAACTCAACTTCGACCTCTCGAAGCTTGGGGATGATGACCTCCGCTTGCTCCGCCTTTCCTCGTGGCATTTCTTGCCCTCCCTTGGTTGCGGCCACCCGGGATTCTCGCTCCCGAAGTGGCCTCGTTTAAGGGGGGCAGGTCAGTGGCCTCTCGGTCGTGGCGGATTCGATGACGATCTCGGTGCCCGATGGCTTCGGCGGTGCGGGGCGGAAGACGCTTCTCGAGAACGTGAGCTTTCGGATCGAGCCGGGCGAGTTTGTCTGCGTGCTCGGGCCGAGCGGGGCGGGAAAAAGCACGCTGGCGCGGGCGATCCTGGGCGAGCGGCAGATCGCAGAGGGCCGGTTGCTCGTCGGCGGGCATGACGCGTTTCACAACACCGACGCCCTCCGTGGGGCGATCGGCTACGTTCCGCAGCGCGACGTCAATCCGCCGGCGCTGCCCGTGGAGCGGGCGCTCCACTATGCGTCGGAGGTCCGGCTTCCGGCTGAAGCGTCTGTCTCGGAGCGGCGGGCCGCCATCGATCGAGCCATCTCCGAGGTCGACCTCGACGGGGTGCGGCACGGGACGATCGGGAGCCTCTCGGGGGGCGAGATGAAGCGGGCGACCCTGGCGGCCGAACTGCTCGCCGCCCCGGGCCTGCTCGTGGTCGACGAGGCGACCTCGAGCCTCGATCCGGCCACAGAGTCCCGGATCATGACGCTTCTGGCCGAACGGGCGCGGGCCGGCACCACCGTGATCGCGGTCACGCACCACCTCGACAACGTGGACAAGGCCGACAAGCTGCTGATCCTCGGCCACGGCGAGCTGGTGTGGTTCGGCTCGCGCGTCGAGGCCCTCGGCCACTTCGGGGTGAATCGGCTGGCCGACGTCTACGTCGCCATCGAAGACAAGCCACGCGGCTTCTGGTCGGCCCGCTGGCGGGAGCGAGAGGCCGAAGACCGCCGGATGGAGGAGTCGAACGCGCCCGCCCCGGCGGCCGGCGACCAATCGGCCGAAGCGGATGCGGACCGGGTGGCCTCGCTCGCGGCCGTTTCGATTCCTGGCTTCGGCCGCCAGTTCACCATGTTCTTCTGCCGGGAACTCGAGACCGTCATCCGCGACCGCGTGGGGCTCGTCATGGCGACGCTCCTGCCGCTGGTGCTCGGGGCCGCCGTGCTGATCGGCTTCTCCGACATTCGCTTCCGGAATCCGCTCATGCTCACGCGGTTCCTCGACCCCGGCGAGAAGGACGTGCTGACGGACGTGTGGGGGGAGGTGGCGAAGGCGATCGCCACGGAGAGCGTCTCGCAACAGGATGCCAGCATTCCGGGCCAGATCCGGGTCTTCCTCGACAGCCAGCCGAAACTGCTTGCCCATCTGCGGGAGCCGTCCACCGAGCGGATCGTGCGGCACGCCCTCGACGACACGCTCCGTGTCGCCCCGGATCGTGAGATCGTCGATCCCGCCGGCATGTTCAAATGGCTCTCACTGATGAGCATCTGCATGGTCATCCTCGGCTTCGTGACCGGGTTTCGGGAAATCGTCAAGGAGCGGCCGATGCTCGATCTCGAGCGGCGGCACGGCCTCCGGTTCGCCGCCTACGTGATCGCCAAGGTGGCGGCACTGGCCGTCGTGCTGGCCTTCCAGGTCGCGATCTTCCGCGCCACCGTCGAGCTGGGCTTCATGTTCCGCGAAGCCATCGGCGGCGAGGCACCCGCCGAGGCGTATCGGCGTGGGGCGGCCGTTTCGGCGATGTTCAACTGGCTCGGTGCCGTGGCCTGCGCGGCCATGGGACTGATCGTCTCGGCCTGCGTCCGCTCGACCGACAAAGGCGTGCTTGCGATGCCGCTCTTGATCACGCCGCAGATCCTGCTCGGAGCCACGATCCTGCCGATCAAGGGCGGGGTGCTGGCCGTGCTCGCGCAGCTGTTTTCGCCGCTCTACTGGTCCCACCGCGGCTGCCGCAGCGAGGGGGAGGGAGTGCCCGTCTTCTGGCAGAATCTCGGGCACTATGATCCGGCGATCTGGATTCCAGTCGCGGCCCTCACCGCGCAGATCCTGGTGGCGACGCTGATCACGATCTTCCTGCTTCGCTGGCAGGAACGGGCGGTCCTGGGCCGCAATCGCGCCGTGAGTTGAAGCGACGGCTTCTCAACGGCCACCTGGCGACCCACGTGGGCCGGCTGAGCCCGCGTCCGACGCGCCCGGGGGGCGGGCGCGCCGGCTGGCCTAGGTCGCGCCCGTCACGTTGACGCCGGTTGATGGCCCCCGGGCCTCACGGCTTCATCTCGCAAGTGGCCTGGCCGGCTCCCCTGTTCGCCGGGGCGTCGACTGGGATGCCCTGCCGCCACCTCGCCGCTACCATGGCCGGCTCCGCCCTCCGGCCATGAGACTCGCCTGATGCCGCTCGTCACCATCCGCAACCTGTCGCTCCGGTTTCGTGGCCCGCCGCTGCTCGACGATGTGACCTGCCACGTCGAGGCCGGTCAGCGGATCGGCCTCCTCGGCCGCAACGGCGCCGGCAAGACCTCGCTGATGCGGCTGCTCGCCGGCGCCATCCAGGCCGATGCCGGCAGCGTGGACTTCGCCCCGGGGGCGACGGTCGCCCTCCTGCAGCAGGACGTGCCGCAGGATCTCACCGGCGCGGTCCATGAGATCGTCGCCGGGGGCCTGACCCCGGCCGCCGACGGCGAGGCCGGCTGGCAGCGGGAGCAGGTGGTCGTGCAGATGCTCTCCCGGATGGAGCTCGATGGCAACGCGGCGTTCGAGTCGCTGTCGGCCGGCCTCAAACGCCGCGTGTTGCTCGCGCGGGCCGTGGTCGGGCAGCCCGATCTGCTGCTGCTCGACGAGCCCACCAATCACCTCGACATCGAGGCGGTCGAATGGCTCGAGGGGTTTCTGGGCCGCTGGCGGGGCACCCTGATCTTCGTCACCCACGACCGCACGTTCCTCCGCCGGATGGCCGACCGGATCCTCGAGATCGACCGGGGCCGGATCTTCGACTGGTCGTGTGACTACGACACGTTTCTGACGCGCAAGGAAGAGGCGCTCGCCGCCGAGGAGAAGCAGAACGCGCTGTTCGACAAGAAGCTGGCGCAGGAAGAGGTCTGGATCCGCACCGGCATCAAGGCCCGTCGGACCCGCAACGAGGGCCGCGTCCGGGCCCTCGAGGCGATGCGCCGCGAACGTGGCCAGCGACGGAACGCCGTGGGCCGGGTGAAGCTCGAGATCCAGGAGGCCGAACGCAGTGGGGCGCTCGTGGCGGCCGTCGAGGGCGCGTCGTTTCTCCGGGGCACGCGGCCGATCATCCGCGACCTCACGACCTCCGT
>CAXNGP010000339.1:0-3328 GCA_964201845.1 Pirellulales bacterium | reverse complement strand
GCCGTGGCGGTCGCGGTGAACGAGGGGCAGGCGCGGGTGACGTTCGACGACGGCACGACGCTCGCGGCCTCCGGCGCGATTCTGACACCGCCCGTGCCGCAGTCACTCGATCTGCTCGCCGCGGGCGGAATAAGGGCCGGATCGGGGGTGGGCGAGGCGACGGCGTGGGCATCACTCGAAGCCGTGGCCTACGACCCGTGCTTCGCGCTCTTGCTCGTGCTCGATAAGCCGAGCCGCGTGCCGCCGCCGGGAGGCATCCAGTTCGACCCGGCCGCAGGCGGGCCGATCGCCTGGGTGGCCGACAACCGACGTAAAGGAATCTCGCCGGTGCCGGCGCTCACGATCCATGCCGACGGGGCGTTCAGTCGCCGCCATTTCGACGCCCCGCCCGACGAGGTGATGGCGACGCTCGTCGACCACGCCCGTCCCTGGATCGACGGTGACCCTTCCACGGCGGTGGTCGAGAAATCGCTCCAGCGCTGGAAGTTTGCCCTGCCCACGACCATCATTCCCGAGCCGTTGGTCGCCGTCTCGCACGCACCGCCGATCGCCTGCTGCGGCGACGCCTTCGCCGGCCCGCGGGTCGAGGGAGCTGCCTCGAGCGGGTTGGCAGCGGGGCGATGGCTGGCCCGCATGCTGGCCGACCGGGGTTCGCCCGGTGGCTCACCAGCCTGATGGAGCACGCATGAACGATGCCGATTGCATCATCGTTGGTGGTGGGCTCGCCGGGCTCGCCTGCGCCCGTGCGCTCGTTCGGGGAAGACGCAGCGTGCTCCTGCTCGAGGCGGCCGACCAGGTGGGGGGCCGCGTGGCGACCGACACCGTCGACGGCTTCCGGATCGACCGCGGCTTCCAGGTCTACAACGACGCCTACCCCGAGGGCCGTCGGCAGCTCGACCTGGCGGCGCTTCGGCTCGGCCGGTTCGACGCGGGCGCGGTGATCGCCGAGGGGGACCGCTTCCGTCGTGTGGCCGATCCCTGGCGGCAGCCGCTGGCGGCGGTCGCTGCGGTGCTCACGGGAACGGTCGGTATCGCCGACGGCCTGCGCACGGCCCGGCTGCGACACGAGGCCATCTCGGCCCTGCGGGCCGGGCGGCTCGACCCCGATGCGGCCGCGACCGAATCGGAGCGGACGACGGCGGACGAGCTGGCCGCTCGCGGCTTCTCGGCCGCGTTCATTCGCCGGTTCTTCGTGCCCTTCTTCGGCGGCGTGTTTCTCGAGCGGTCGCTGGAGACGGCGGCGCCGGTCTTTCTCTTCGACTTCGCGATGTTCGCCCTGGGGCGTGCCTGCCTGCCTGCGGGCGGGATGGCGGCGATCCCGACGCAACTCGCCGCGGGACTGCCGGCGGGGGTCGTCAGGACCGCGACACGGGTGCGGGCCGCGAGCCCGGGAAGCGTCGAACTGGCCGATGGCAGCCGGCTCTCCGCCCGCGACGTGGTCGTGGCCACTGACCGGGCGACGGCCGCGACGGTGTTGCCGCCCCAGCATCGTGGAGCCTGGACGAGCCGGGAAGACAAGTCGACCCGGCTGGTCGCTTTCGCCGCCGACCGCTCGCCGCTCGCGCGGCCCACACTGCTCGTGAGCGTTGACGACCGCGGGCCGATCGACAACCTGACGGTGCCCTCCGACGTGGCCGCGGGCTACGCCCCATCGGGGGCGGCGCTTGTGGCGGTATCGGTGCGGCAGGGTTTTCCGGGCGCCGGCGAGCCGCTCATCGAGGCCGTACGGGCGCAGGCTGCGGGGTGGTTTGGCGAGAATGCCCGCCGCTGGCGGACGCTCGCGACCGTCTCGGTCGCACACGCGCTGCCCGACGAGACCCCCGCCGCCCGGCGATTGCGGCCGGTCTCCCCACGGCTGGCCGACGGCCTGTTTCTGTGCGGCGATCACTGCGGCTCAGCCTCGATCAACGGCGCGCTCGCCAGCGGCCGCCACGCCGCCGAGGCGGTGCTGGCTCAGGGTTGACCTGCCATCCGAGGACGCGCGTCGCGAGATGGCATTCGCAGCTCCGAGCCGAGGCTCTGCTCAACGTGGCGCTCGTCCGATATGCTGGAGCAATGACGAGTTTGGTCGGACCTCACGGATGAGTCGACGATGAGCGAGCAGATTGGCGTGCTGTTGCTGTTCGCCGGCCTGATCGCGGCGACGGTGGGCCTGTTCTGGCTCCTCGGCCGCGGGCTGGCGGTGCTACTCGGCCGGCGGCAGGCCCGGCAACTGCTCGTGCCGCTGGCCCTGCTCGGCGGCGGGCTGGTCGTGGGTGCGGTGCCCTTCGCCTATCAGCATGTCTATCTGCGGATCGTCGGTCTGGGCGAGCGGGAGCGGGTGATCGCCGGCGAGCGGGCCCTCAACCTCACGGGCTGGGATCGTGACGGCTATGCGATCCTCGCCGACAAGCCCGACGTCGCGATCCTCGAGATGGGCAATCCCGACGTGACCGACGAGACGCTCGAACGGCTCGTCGGCCTCCCGCAACTGAAGGAGCTCACGCTCAACGACACGGCGGTCACCGACGCCGGGCTGGCCACGCTCGCGCGGCTTCCGGCTCTCGAGACCCTGCGGATCGCCCGCACGAAGGTCACGCCCGAGGGGCTGCGGCGGTTTCTCGACGCGCCGCCCCGGAAGCTCTCGCAGATCGACGTCTCGGGCAACGGGATTCCGACCACGATCCTCCGGCAGTGGAAGAACGCCGCCGGCGACACGGGCGAGCGCCGCTATGTCAACTGAACGCGGTCCCGGGCCGGGCGGTGGGGTCCAACTCGTCGAAGACGAGCCCGGCAGTCTCGGCAACGCCCGGTTTCTCTGCGAGGCGGCCGCGCTCGCCTACCTGCCTGCCGCCGCGGGCGCGGCGGAGTTCAAGGCGTTGCTCGGCCTCGATGCCCGGCTGTTCAGCGAGGGCAACACGCAGGCCTGGCTGGCCACGGATGAATCCAACATCGTGGTGGCGTTTCGAGGCACGGAGTCGCCCGCCACGATCGACGGCCTGAAGGACATCCTGCTCACCGACGCGATGAACCTGCTGGTGGTGCCCGAGGGGCGGCTGGGCCACGACCTGTCGGCCGCAGGCGTGGGGGCCCGGTTTCACAAGGGCTTCGCCGACGCGATCGCCGACATCTGGCCGCCGCTGGCCGGCGCGATCGAGGTCGAGGTCAAGCGGTGTGACCGACCGATCTGGCTGACGGGCCACAGCCTCGGCGGGGCGCTCGCGCTCTACGCCGCGTGGCTGCTCAAGCGCAGGTTCATCCCGGTGCACGAGGTCTGCACGTTCGGGGCTCCGATGATCGGCAACCGCGCGGCCTGCGACGCCATGAATCGGGAGTTCACCGGCAGAAT
>CAXNGP010000338.1:0-3329 GCA_964201845.1 Pirellulales bacterium | reverse complement strand
CCCGCCGCCGTGCCCGTGTCGCAATCGAGACCCGACGGCAGATCGACGGCCAAGACCCGCGCGACCCCGCGGCCGCGCACGGCGGTGATCGCGGCGATCGCCGTGGCGACCGCCCCCTGCGGGGCGCCGCTGGCCCCGGTGCCGAGCAGGGCGTCGACGATCCAATCGGCACCGGCCAGTGCCCGCTCCCAGGCCGCCTGATCGGCGTCGGCGAGGCACTCGATCGCCAGACGCGACCGCTCGGCGATCGCCAAGTTCACCGCCGCGTCGCCCCGGATCTCGTCCGGCCGGCAGGCCAGGGCGAGCTTCACCGCGTGACCGGCGCATTCCAGGTGGCGGGCCATCACAAACCCGTCGCCGCCGTTGTTTCCCTTGCCGCAGACGATGGCCACCGGCCCCGTGACGCCCAGCGACTCGAGCAGCCGGGCCGCCCCCGCACCGGCGTTCTCCATCAAGACCACACCCGGCACGCCGAACTCCTCGATCGCCCGGCGATCGACCTCCCGCACCTCGGCCCGCGACAGGGGCCCGACCGGCGGCGGTGCGGATCGGGTCGGAGGCTGTGGTGCGCGCATCGGGTCACCGCGTCTCGGAAGCAGCGAGTTGGCCCTGCAGCCACGGCAGGATCTTCTCGGCCCAGAGTTTGGAGTGTTGCCGCAGGCCGGCGCCGCTGAAGTGAACCCCGCGGCCTCGGCCCTCCCGCCAGTCGCCCCCGAGCGAGTCGCTGTCGGGGCCTTGGAGCGCGAGGCCGTCGCTCCAGGCGCGCGCCTGTGCCGCCCGGATCTCCGGCGAGCCCTGATCCTGCGGGCCGTGATAACTCGCCTGGGCGACGAACCAGGGGGGCCGCCAGCCGATCTTCGCGGCCGAGGCCCGGATCAGGATTTCCAGGTGCTCGCGGTAGACGTCTCCGGGAAGCGTGCATGCCGGATCGGCCTGATTGGCATCGCTCTCCCCCTGGTGCCAGAGCACGGCCCGGAAGCCCTGCGGACCGAGCGACGCCATCCGATCGCAGAGGTTCGTGAAGGCGCGACCGTCGCTCGCAAACCGGCCGTCGGGCAGCTGCCGCACACGGCCACGCAAGGTCGGCGGCTGGACGAAGGCGGTTCCCTCGGGCAGCCATTCCCGGATGCTCGTCGCGCCGATCCCGCAGCAGATGAAGCCCACCGGAACGTCACACGCCTCCACCAGCGCGTCGCCGAGCGGCGGCACGAAGCTGCCGCCCCCGCCGCTGGCGCCGGGCTGCGGATCGTCGGCGAGCCGCCAGCCCCGGCCTTCTTGAACGGCCACGCGGCCCGACCGCGGCTTTTGTCGCTCCTCGCCGTGGTTCGCCGAGTTCGACTGGCCGGCGACCACGAACACCTCGCCGACGCCCACGTGCGGCACCACGGCCGCGGCCACCGCCGCACCCCCGCGCACGACCCGCACCTCCAGCGGATGCCAGCCGCCGGCGGCGGCCTCCAGTGAACCGCTGAATGCGCCATCGGCGGCGACCGGCCAGCCCCCGCTCCAGGCCGCGTCGGGCGTCGCGAGGAACCGGGCCTCCACGACCCCGCCCCGCGCGTCGTCGCCCCGCACCGTGCCCGTGACCCGGAGCCTGCCGGTCGCCCGGCTGGCTCGCTGCACGACCTGGTGATCCACCGGCGACGTGACCTCGATGTCCGCGGCCAAGCCCATGCCGCACATGACGACCGCCGCAGCCGCGATCAGCCCCGGCCGATGAAAGGCTCGAGCCGCGCGGCCGAGCGCCGCGGAGGGAAACGTCATGGTCGGAGCGGCTCCCGAAGGCGTGAAGCCCATGAGAATACCAACCCGGCTCCGCGGCCGGTCAGCGCCGGCAGCGGTCGCTGCAGTAGACGACGGCCTCCCAGCAGCGGGCCCACTTTCGCCGCCATTCGAAGGGGCGGCCGCAGGCGGGGCAGATCTTCGTCGGCTTGGGGCCGCGGCGGCTGCCGCGGGCGGTGGTTTCGGCGGCGGGTTGTCGGCGACGCGGCATGACCGTTTATCATGCCGCACCCGACGAACGGTCGTCGAACCGGCACCTGCCCCGCATTCGCATCGGAGAGAGAAGCCAGCATGAGCGTCAAGCCACTCGAAAACGTCGTCATCATCGGGAGCGGCCCGGCTGGCTGGTCGGCGGCCACCTACGCCGCCCGGGCCCAACTCGAGCCGCTCGTGTTCGAAGGGGCGATCAGCGAGAAGAACCGGATGGCCGGCACGCTGCCCCTCGGCCAGTTGGCCCTCACGAGCGAGGTCGAGAACTACGCCGGCTTCCCGGCGGGCGACCTCGGCGCGTTCCTCGCCTCGGCCCTCCCCGAGGCGCGGCGGATGATGATGCCGCCCCACGAGGGGCACGGGGTCACGGGGCCCGAACTGATGGAGCTGATGCGGCAGCAGGCGGCCAACTTCGGCACCCGGATCGTGACCGACGACATCACGAAGGTCGACTTCTCGAGCCGCCCCTTCAAGTTGTTTCCGGCGGAGGGGGGCGTGGTGCAGGCCAAGTGCGTGATCGTGGCCACCGGAGCGAGCGCCAACTGGCTCGGGCTGCCCAGCGAGGAGAGGTTCAAGAATCGGGGCGTGAGCGCCTGCGCCGTCTGCGACGGGGCCCTGCCGCGGTTTCGCAACAAGCCGCTGGTGGTGGTGGGCGGCGGCGACTCGGCCGTCGAGGAGGCGACGTATCTCACGAAGTTCGCCAGCACGGTCCACCTCGTGCACCGGCGGAACGCGCTGCGGGCCTCGAAGATCATGGCGCAGCGGGCCTTCGACAACCCGAAGATCAAGATCCACTTCGACAGCGGGCTGGCCGAGGTGCTCGGCGACGACACGGCCGGCGTCACGGGCGTGCGGCTCGAGAGCACGACCGGCGGCCCGGAGCAGACACTCCCCGTCGCCGGCGTATTCCTGGCGATCGGCCACACGCCCAACACGGCGTTTCTCGACGGCCAGCTGAAGCTCACCGAGAAGAAGTACATCGTCTGGACGCAGCACTTCCGCACCGCCACGAGCGTGGAGGGGGTGTTCGCGGCGGGCGACGTGGCCGACGACTACTACCGACAGGCGATCTCGGCCGCGGGCACGGGCTGCATGTCGGCGCTCGACGCCGAACGCTGGCTGGCGCACTGATGACCGGAGACATGTGAGGCACCGGCGTCCGGGTGAGCCGGGGTTGCCCGTGCCATCTCGTCGGACGTTCGCTTCGGGCATCGTGCCCTTCGCTCACTCGGAGGAAACCTCGCTCCGCAATCCTTGCTTCGCTCGGTTTCCTACGCCGCTCGATTGGCACGGGCAACCCCTCGCGCCGTCAAGGATCAGGAGGTTCTTGCGCGCGA
>CAXNGP010000337.1:0-3332 GCA_964201845.1 Pirellulales bacterium | reverse complement strand
CAGACGAATCGATGTCCGCCGGGGCCTGGGAGCCATAAAAGCGCCCTTGCGCAAGCAAGGGGGATGATGCCTACCATCGGTGCCGGCGCCGGGCCATCAATGTCCACCACCATGGATCGCGTCACCCCCCGGCTCGCGCCGGGGGGCTTGTATGTCCACCGTTGGACGGCTCGGGGCTGCCCGTGCCAATCGAGCGGCGTAGGAAATCGAGCGCAGCAAGGATTGCGGAGCGAGGTTTCCTCCGAGCGACCGGAGGGCAGGATGCCCGAAGGGAGCGTCCGGCGAGATGGTAGGGCCAGCCCCGAGCCCGCGTGACCGTACAGCGTCCGGCGAGATGGCACGGGCAACCCCGAGCCTGGGGCGTGGGCTGCACTCCCGGGCCGGAAAATGAGCCGGGCTTGCATTCCGGCGGATTTCAGGCACATTTAGGTGCTTCCGCGGTCGGCCCTCGCCGCCCGGCGGACCACCGCACACCAGCGTCAGGATCGTCGCCATGCGCACTAAGAATGTCGTCCCCAGGCTGCGGGCCAAGAAGCGGCTCTTCAAGCGGGTCAAGGGCTCCGTCGGCGGTCGGCGCAGGCTGCTGCGTACGGCCAAGGAGTCGCTCCTGCGGGCCGGTGTCTATGCCCACCGTGACCGCCGCCGCAAGAAGCGGGACTTCCGCCGGCTGTGGATCATCCGTATCAACGCCGCCTGCCGCGAGCGCGGCCTGCGGTACAGCCAGTTGATCGCCGGCCTGGCGAAGATCGGCTGCGAACTCGATCGCCGGACGCTCTCGGAGATGGCGATCGAGGATCCGACCGGCTTCGACGCCGTGGTCGCGGCCGTGCGCGAGGGTCTCGGCCTGCCGGAGCCGGCTGCGGTCGCGTGAGCAACGTGGCAGGCTCCCAGCTCGACACGTTCCTCGCCGAACTTGAACGCCTGCGGAGCGATGCCGCGACGGCTCTCGCGGCCGCCACCGACGACGACGCGGTCGAGGCGGCGCGGATCGAGTTCGCCGGCGCCCGCAGTGGCCGGCTGAAGGCGGTGCAAAAGGCGCTCGGGGGCATCCCCGTCGCCGACAAGCCGGCCGCCGGGCGTCACTTCAACGACACCAAGGCGGCCGTGGCCGCGCTCCTGGAATCCGCCCAAGCCCGCCTCGGCGGCAGCGGCGGCCCGGAACCCGGCGACGCGGTCGACGTCACGCTCCCCGGCGACGCGATCCCGCTGGGCCACCTGCATCCGATCACCCAGACCATTCGGCAGGTCCAGGAGATCATGGGGCAGCTCGGCTTCGAGAGCGTCGACGGCCCCGAGGTCGAGGACCAGTGGCACAACTTCGAGGCGCTGGCGATCTCCCCCGAGCATCCGGCCCGCGACCCGCTCGACAACTTCTATTTGGCCGTGGCCCGGGCCGCCGATCCGCTGCTGCTGCGATCGCAGACGAGCACCGTGCAGATCCGGGTGATGGAGAGCCGCGAGCCGCCGCTGCGGATCGTGTCGCTGGGCCGCGTTTACCGCCCCGACACGGCCGACGCCACCCACTATCCGATGTTCCACCAGGTGGAAGGCCTGCTCGTCGAGCCGGGCACCACGATGGCCCACCTCAAGAGCGTGTTGCGGCTGTTCGCCTCGCGGTTTCTCGGTGGCGACGTGCACGTGAGGTTTCGGCCGTCGTTCTTCCCGTTCACCGAGCCGAGCGTCGAGGTCGACATGGAGTGGGGCGGACGCTGGATCGAGATGGGGGGCGCCGGCATGGTCGACCCGGCCGTGCTCGAAGCCGTGGGCTACGATCCCGACGCCGTCACGGGCTTCGCGTTCGGGCTGGGCGTGGAGCGGATCGCCGCCCGCCGCTATGGCGTCGAAGACATCCGCGACTTCTACAAGAACGACGTTCGCTTCCTGAGGCAGTTCTGACGATCCTGCGGCCCGTTCCCCGGGCGGCCCGACCTGCTGCAACCGCACCATGATCATCTCCACGTCCTGGCTCGCCGATTACGTGCAGGTGCCGGCGACGGCCGCCGAGCTCGCCGAGCGGCTGGCGCTCTCCGGGCTCAATCACGAATCCACGTCCGTCGTCGGCGCCGACACCGCGATCGAGATCGAGGTCACGAGCAACCGGGCCGACTGCCTCGGGCATCTCGGGGTGGCCCGCGAGGCCGGGGTGCTCTTCGACCGGCCGTTGGCGATGCCCGACCCGAGACCGTTGGAGGCGGGCGACGCGGCCGCCGAGCGCGTGGCCGTGGCGATCGAATCGCCGGAGATCTGCCCCTTCTATTCAGCCCGGGTGATTCGCGGCGTGCGGGTGGGGCCAAGCCCGGCCTGGCTCGTCGATCGCCTGCGGACGGTGGGCGTGGCGAGCGTCAACAACGTGGTCGACGTCACCAACTACGTGATGCTGGAGTGCGGCCAGCCGCTCCATGCCTTCGACCTGGCGGCCGTTCGCGGCGGCCGGATCGTGGTGCGTCGGGCCATCCCCGGCGAGCCCTTCACCGCGATCAACCACAAGACCTACCCGCTCGACGAGCGGATGTGCGTGATCGCTGATGCCGAGCGGCCCGTGGCCCTGGCCGGCGTGATGGGGGGCGCCGACAGCGAGATCTCGGCGACCACGACCGACGTCTTGATCGAGTCGGCCCAGTTCGCCCCGCTGCCGGTTCGGGCTGCGGCCCGGTCGCTGGCCCTGGCCAGCGCGTCGAGCTATCGCTTTGAGCGGGGGCCTGATCCGGCCATGGTCGACTGGGCCAGCCGCCGCGCCGCCGCCCTGATCCTGGAGTTGGCCGGTGGCGTGCTCGACCGCGACGCGGTCACGGCGGGGCGACTCGCCTCGAGCCCGGCGGAGATCGCCCTGGCTCCGGAGCGGGTGGCGGAGGTGCTGGGGATCGAGGTACCGCTCGACCGGCAACGACGCATTCTGATCGCGCTCGGTTTCCAAACGCTCGACGACCGCGGCCACCGCTGGCGGGCGCCCACCTGGCGGCGAGACTGCTCCCGCGACATCGACCTCGTGGAAGAGATCGCGCGGATCGAGGGCTACGAGCGGGTGCCGGAAGACGTGGCGATCGCCGCTCGGCCCGCGGCCCTCTCCAGCCGCGAGCAAGCGGTGCGCCGGGCCGGGGAGGTGCTGGTCGGTCGCGGTTTCTGCGAGGCGATGACCCGCAGCGTGGTCGACGAGTCGCTCGCGGGTCTGGCCAGCCCCTGGGGCGAGGCGACGCCGCTGGTGATCGCGCCGCCGCTCGTCCGCGGGGCCGACCGGCTCCGCCGCAGCCTGCTGCCGAGCCTGCTCGAGGCGCGGGGCGGCAACGTGGCGGTGGGCATCGACGACGCCGACCTGTTCGAGATCGCCCGGGGAT
>CAXNGP010000336.1:0-3349 GCA_964201845.1 Pirellulales bacterium | reverse complement strand
ATGCTGACCCGCTGATCGATCCTCCGGGATCCGCGACCGGCCGCCCCAGTGCGGGGCAGGGCCGTCGGCGACGCGGGCGACCCCCAGAAGGATTCGTTCCATGGGTTGCTCGATGCGCAGGGTGTTCGCCGGTTGGGCAGGAGCGACGGCGATGGTGACGGCGGGGCTCGCCGGAGCCGCGGAGATCTCCTTCGACCGTGACGTGCGGCCGATCCTGGCCGAGCACTGCTTCGCCTGCCACGGGCCCGATGCCGCCGCGCGCGAGGCCGACCTGCGGCTCGACATCCGCGAGGGCGCGGTGGCCGACCACGCCGGCGTGCGGGCGGTGGTGCCGGGAAACGGCGGGGCGAGCGAACTCGTGACCCGGATCCGCTCGACCGACCCCGACGTGATCATGCCGCCGCCCGAGACCAACAAGCCGCTCACCGCCGCCGAGAAGGCGATCCTCGAACAGTGGATCGCGGCGGGCGCCGAGTACGAGGGGCACTGGGCCTACCGGCCGCTCGCCCGCCCCGGCCTGCCGGCCGGCGCGGGGGCCGGCGGCCATCCTGTGGACGCCTTCGTCGATCAGGTCCTCGCCGCGCGGGGCATCGCCCCGGCCCCGGAGGCCGACCGGGTCACGCTCGCCCGCCGGCTGGCGCTCGACCTCACGGGCCTGCCGCCGGAGCCGGCCGAGATCGACGCCTTTCTCGCGGACCCCCGGCCCGATGCCTACGAGTCATTGGTCGACCGGCTGCTCGCGAGTCCGCACCATGCCGAGCGATTGGCGGCATGGTGGCTGGATCTCGTCCGGTACGCCGACAGCGTGGGCTACCACGGCGATCAGGAGGTCACGATGTGGCCCTACCGCGACTGGGTGATCGACGCCTTCGCGGCCAACATGCCCTTCGACCGCTTCACCCGCGAACAGTTGGCCGGCGACCTTCTCCCCAACGCCACCCGCCCGCAACAGGTGGCCGCCGCCTACAACCGGCTCAACATGATGAGCGCCGAGGGGGGCGGGCAGGACAAGGAGTATCACGCAAAATATGCCGGCGACCGGGTCCGGGCCACGTCGGGTGCCTGGCTCGGCTCGACGCTCGGCTGCGCCGAATGTCACGACCACAAATACGACCCCTTCACCACCCGTGACTTCTACGCCTTCGCCTCCTTCTTCGCCGACGTGTCGGAGCGGGGCATCTACCACGGGGCCAACGGCAACGGCATCTGGGGCGAGATGATGCGGCTGCCGAGCCCCGAGCAGGAAGCCCGGCAGCGGGAACTCGAAGCCAGGCTCGCGGTGATCGCCCCGCCGGCCGAGGCCGGCCGTGACGTCGTCGAGGCCGCGAACACCGCCCGCGGCCGGCTGCAGGTGGAGCTCGATGCCGTGCTCAAGACGCAGGTCCTGATGCCGGCGACGGTCTCGAAGCCGCCGCGAACCGTCCGCATCTTGCCGCGGGGCAACTGGATGGACGACTCCGGCGAGGTGGTGCTGCCGGCCGCTCCAGCCTTCCTGCCCGCAGCGCCCGGCGGCGAGCAACCCCGCCGTACGCGACTCGACCTGGCCGCTTGGATGACGTCCGCAGACAACCCGCTGGTGCCGCGGGTGCTTGCCAATCGGCTGTGGGCGCTGGGCTTCGGCGAGGGGCTATCGCGTCGGCTCGACGACCATGGCTCGCAGGGCGAGCCGCCGAGCCACCCGGAACTGCTCGACTGGCTGGCCTGCGAACTCCGCGACGGCGGCTGGGACATCCGCCGCGTTGTGCGGACGATCGTCACCAGCCGGGCCTACCGTCGGTCGAGCACGCCAGGCGCGGGCCACCGCGAGGCCGATCCCGAGAACCGGCTGCTGGCCCGCCAGAACCGCCACCGCCTCGACGCCGAGAACGTGCGCGACGTGGCGCTATCCGCGGCGGGCCTGCTCGAGCGCACGGTCGGGGGGCCGAGCGTGAAGCCCTATCAACCGCCCGGCTATTGGGACTATCTCAACTTCCCCAAGCGGACGTATCAGGCCGACTCGGGCGCCGCCCTCTACCGCCGCGGGCTCTACGTCCACTGGCAGCGGCAGTATCTCCATCCGGCGATGATGGTCTTCGACGCACCGAGCCGCGAGGAGTGCACGGCCCGCCGGTCACGGTCCAACACGCCGCTCCAGGCGCTCGTCCTGCTCAACGACCCGCAGTTCGTGGAGGCGGCCCGCGCCCTGGCGGCCAAGACGCTCGGCGAGTCCGGCACGGATCCGCTGGCGCGGGCCCGCTTCATGCTCCGACGGGCGATCGGCCGCGCGCCGCTCGACGCCGAGGTGGGGGTGGTGGCCGAAGTTGCCGAGCGGCAGCGGGCGACCTTCGCCGGCGACCCGGCGGCGGCCAAGGGGCTCTTGGCCGTGGGGGCCGCGGCCGTGCCCGCCGGGATCGACCCGACCGACCTCGCGGCCTGGACCGCGGCGGCCCGCGTGGTGCTCAACCTGGGCGAGGCCTACACGAGGAACTGATCATGCAGCCCACTCACCACGCCACCATGGCCACCTCGCTCGCGCGGCGGGCTTTTCTCTCGCGGGCGGCGGGCGGCATCGGCGGCCTCGCGGCAGGCTCGCTGCTGGCGGCCGATGCGGCCGTGGCCGCCACCGAAAGCAATGCGGCGATCGCGGGCTGGCCCGGGGTGATCCGTCCGTTCCACGTGCCGCCCAGGGCCAAGCGGGTGATCTGGCTCTACATGGCCGGAGGCATGACCCACCTCGACACCTTCGACCACAAGCCGAAGCTCGCGGCGATGAACGGCCAGCCGATGCCGGAGAGCTTCACCAAGGGGCAGCAGATCGCGCAGCTCCAGGGGCAGGCTCTCAAGTGCTTCGCGCCGCAGCATCCCTTCGCGAAGGTCGGGCAGAGCGGCCAGGAGATCAGCACGATCTTCCCCGAGATCTCGGCCCGGATCGCCGACCGGATCGCGATCGTCCGCAGCCTCCATACCGAGGCGATCAACCACGACCCGGCCCACACCTTCATGAACACCGGCTCGATGATCTCCGGCCGGCCGGCCGCCGGCAGCTGGCTGTGGTACGGCCTGGGCAACGACGCCGAAGATCTGCCGGGCTTCGTCGTGATGGTGAGCACGGGCCGGTATGGCCAGAGCCAGCCGATCGCCGCCCGCCAATGGCACTCGGGCTTCCTCCCGAGTCGGTTTCAGGGGGTCGAGTTCCGCTCGAAGGGCGACCCGGTCCTGTATGTGCAGAGTCCGGCGGGAGTGACCGCAGCCGGGCAGCGGGACGTGGTCGACGCCGTGTCGCGGCTCGACAGCCTGCGCGGGGAGATGGTGGACGATCCCGAGGTGGCCGCGCGGCTGGCCCAGTACGAGTTGGCCTTCCGGATGCAGG
>CAXNGP010000335.1:0-3353 GCA_964201845.1 Pirellulales bacterium | reverse complement strand
TCGATTCGCCAGGTGGCGACGATCGAGGAGGCGGCCACCCTGGCCGTCGTGCCGCGGAGCGACGCCTGGCGCCGCGACGTCGCCACCACGTCGGGCACCGGTCGCACCTGGTCGGCTCCCAAACCCAGGAATCTCTTTCCCCTGGCCCTCTCGGCCCGCGCCCGCGAGGCGGCCGGCGTGACCGTGGTCGAAGCGGCTTGGCTGCGCACGCGGCTGTTCCCGGATCGTCGCGAAGACGTCGCTGCCTACGTCGTGGCACCGGCCGAGAGCCAGGTCGAAATCACGCTGCCGTCCGCGCCGGCCGCGGTCGAGGTGCGGGTCGACGGCTCGCCCCTGCAACTGGAGGCCCGCGACGACGGCCGCCTGGTGATCGACATCCCGGCGCCCGGCGGAGGCAGCAGGCTGGTGGAGGTGCGGACCACGTCTCCCTGGGGCGGCACGTTCGCCGGCCTCGGGCTGCCCTGGCCGCTGCCGCTCGCCGCGCCGCGGTTCGCGGCCGACGTGCTCGAGCGGCAGTTTTCCTGGGAGGTGGCTGTCCTGCCCGACGATCACCTCCTCGGCATGCCGACCAGATGGACGAGCCAGCAGCGGTGGCGCTGGACGGGCTTCGGCTGGCGTCGTGAGCCCACGGTCAAGACGGCCGAATTGGCCGACTGGGTCGCCGCGACGCTTGGTCGACCGGCGGTCGCGGTCTCGGCGGCCGCGCCCCAGCAGGATCACCGGCTCGTCTACGCCGGCATCGGGTCACCCGGGGGCGCCACGGCCTGGGTGGTGCCGACGTGGTGCATCGTGCTCGCGGCCTCGGGTGTCGTGTTGGCGATCGGGCTGGCGATGATCTACCACGCGGTCTGGAGGCGGCCGGCGGTGGTGACCGGCCTGGCGGCCGCCGCGGCGATGGCGGCCTGCGCGCTTCCCGAGACCGCGCTGCTCGTCGGACAGGCCGCCCTTCCGGGGGCCGCGCTCGCAACCCTCGCGGCCGTGCTGCGGTGGTTCACGGATCGGCGGCCGCCCCGGCGGCCGGCCTGGCCGACCGCGGGGCAGGCCAGTTCCCTGACGCGTTCGGCCGCGCCCACCGTCTCGCTGATCGTCGCGCCCTCGGCGGGAGCGGCCTCGGCCGCGGGCCCTGGAAGGGACGCGTCATGAACCGCGCCGCGGCCCGAGCCTGTGTGGCTGTGCTGTGCGCCCTGTCGGTCGCAACGCCGATCGGGGCGGAGGATCCGGGCTTCGTGCGGGTCAACGTGCCTGCGGGTGGGCTCCGCGAGGTGCCCCTCGACCGCGGTCGATACGTGCCGATGCCGTTGGCCGAGTTCGAGGATGCCGTGGCGCGGTTGGGAGCCGCCGGGCGATCCGCGCGGCACCCGGTGGCCGTCGAGGCCCGCTATACGCTCGCGCTCGATGACGCCGGCCGGCTGGCAGGCACGCTGGAGTTTGACCTGGCCGCGGACGCGGGCTGGCTGCCGACGCAGGTGCCTCTGGGAACCGTCACCGCCACCGCGGGCATCATCCGGACCGCCGACGGGACGGGCGAGGCCGCCATCTTCTGCCTGCCCGACGGGGACTCCGCGATGCGGACTCCGGGGCCGGGCCGATATGCCTGCACCATCCGCCTGCCCGCCGCCGCGGGCGATGCGACGGTGAGGCTGCCGCTGGTGCCGGCCCTGGTGACGAGCATCACGCTCGACCTGCCCGGCGCCGTCCGACCGATCGTGGCGGGCAGCTCGGCGCTGGCTGCCAGCGTCGAGCCCGGCCCGGACCGCGCGAGATCGTGGCGCATCGTGCGTGGGCCGGCAGCGCCGGGGAGTGTGCTGCCGCTGGTGCTCTGGGACGACCGCCGGCTGCCCGCGCCGATCGCCACTTGGAACGCGGTCACCGTCGGCGGCCGACAGGCGGAAGTGGTCGCCAGGATCGAACCGGCCGCTCCGTGGACACCCGAGCGATTCGAGCTCGCGGTGCCACCCACCATGCGGGTCATCAGCGCGACGGCCAGCGACGACGGGCCCGGCATCCCTTGGATGCGCGTGGGCGATGCGGTCGTGATCACGCCGCCGGATCGCCTCGTGGGCGGCCGCACGGGCATCGTCGTGACGGCCGTCGTGCCGCTCGCGACCGAGGAGGCCGCGACCCTGCCCGTGCTCCAGCCGGCGCTCGCCCGGTGGGGCGGCTGTGGGGTGCGCCTGGTCGTCGACCCGGCCCTGGCCGTGCAGCGGCTGGAACTGGTCGAGTGCCTCGCGGTCGCGGCGGCCATCGGCGATCGCTGGCCCGTGCCCGCCCGCGCCGCGCTGCCGGTGGCGGCGGGCATCGAGCCCGCCCTCGTGCATCTCGAGCACCAGTCGCCGGCCGCCCGGGCCCGCGTGATCGTGGGGCCCCGGGAAGCCACCCTCGACACGGCCCGCGTGACGACGGTCGACATTTCGCCGGGCACCGTGCTCGGGCGGACGACGGCCGACGTCCGCGTGGTCGCCGGGCAGGTCTTCGACATCACGGCCGACGTGGCCCCGGGATGGTTCATCGACTCGGTGGAGGCGATCGACGCCCTTCGGGGCCGCGACGGCGAGGCGGCCGCCGCAGCCGGCCGGCCGCTCGAGTGGCGGGTCGTCCGTTCGCCGCAGGGCAGCGAGTTGCGGATCGGGCTCGCCGAGGCCGCCACTCCCAGGCGCGGCGTCGGTCTACGGGTCAGTGGTCACCGCTCCGGCCTGCCCCTCGGCGCCGAGGTCTCCAGCGACGACATCGACATGGTCCGCTTCCCGGGCGAACAGGCCATGCTCGAACTCCAGGTCGGGCCCACGGCCGTGCTCGAGTCGCCCGGCGGTCCGCTGGGGCTGGAGCCGCTGTCCGAGCGGCTCGCCCCGCTCTCCGGCCTGGCCTCGCCGCGGGCACGCATGCTGGCCGGTGAGCGGGCGCCGGCGGTTCGCACGCGGCTGGTCCGGCGCCGTCCCCCGGTCGAAGCCGAGGTCGGCGTCGACCTCGTGGCCCGCGACGAGCGGCTGGCCGAGACGTTCACCTTCTCGTGCCGGCCGGTGGCCGGCGAACTCGACGCGGTCGTGGTGCACTTCTCGGAGCCCATGGGCTCCGGGCTCGAGTGGTCGATGGCCGACCCGTTGGCCGGCTCGCTCGCGGCCCAGCCGCTCGACCCCGGCGACGCGACGCGGGGCGACCTGCGGTCCGACGACGCGGTGGCGGAGTCGTGGCTGGTGGAACTGCGGCCGGCGACGGCGGCGGCCGTCCGGTTTCGCGCCGTTCGCACCGTGCCGCTCGAGGCGGCGGTGCCGGTGCCACTGGCCTGGGTCGAGGCCGCGGAACAACCAGGTGGAACGGTCGCGATCCGGGGCGAGGCGGGGGAGCGGCCCGAGATC
>CAXNGP010000334.1:0-3377 GCA_964201845.1 Pirellulales bacterium | reverse complement strand
GGCCACGTCGCGGTCGCGCCAGGCGAACAGCGCGGCGGAACAGCGGGCGGCGGCCTGGCCGACCGTGGCCGGCACGGGCCGCAGCGTCGAACGCGGCACCCGCTGCACCCCGGCCACCTCGTCGACACCGATCACCCACCGGTCGGCCGGCCGCGCGGCCGACCGCTCCACCACGAGCAACCGCGGCACGGCGTCGGCGACCGCGTCGGGGCCGGCCCCGGCCAGGGGCGGAAGCCGGGGGCCGCCCGGCAGGCCGAGGAGGGCGTGCAGCGAGAGGCAGAGCTGGAGTTCGCCCCGGATGTTGACGAGCCCCGCGAGCGGCGTGCCGGCGCGGTGCGGCACGGCATGGATCATGCGGACGGGGGTCACCTCGACGAGGATCGTCGCCGGCAGCGCCAGCCACTCCGTCGCCAGCCGGAACACGAGCAGGCTCGCGCTGTCGGCCTCGATCGCCTCCTCCGGCTCCTCGAGGATCGCCCGCCAGGCATCGAGGTAGCCCGGCGGGTGCGGACGATCGAAGAATCCCCGGGCAGCCTCGGCGAGCACCGGACAGTTGCGGCAATGGATGAACCGCTCGAGCTCCGGGCAGCTCCGGTCGCCCGTCACGCCGATCACCCGCCAGCACTCCGGCAGCGGGGCCTTGACGGCGTCGGCCTGCGCGTGGTCGATCATGGGGCGGCCTCCCTGCGGGCGGCCGCGCGGGCGGCCGACTGGCGGTATTTCTCGGCCATCGTCTCATCCCCGCGCCGCCGCGCGAGCAATGCCAGCGCCAGGTGCGCCTCCTCGTGGTTGGCGTCGAGATACAGCGTCTTGTGGAGGCAGCCCTCGGCCCGGTCGAGGTCGCCGGTGGACTGGTGGAGCATCCCCATCAGGAAGAAAAGTTCCGGGGAGGGGGGGAGCGCCGCCCGCTGCCGCTCGCAGTGGTCGATGGCGTCGGCGAACCGGCCCTCGTTGGCCAGCCGTCCGGCTTCGGCGAGCACTTTCTCGAGGTCGGCGGGGGCCGGTGACCGGGCGGCGGCCGGCGGCGTGGCGGGTGGGGATGGGCGGGCCGGACTCGGACGCGCCGGGCCGCGGTCCGCCGGCTTCGGAGCCGCATGCACGCCCCGCCGCAGGGCGAAGACCGAGGCCGTGCCGGCCGGAATCCAGTCCCCCTTCATGATCGGCGGCTCCGCCGCGCCCAGCACCAGCAGGCCGTCGGCGGCCAGCAGACGATCGAGCTGCGCCTCGACGGTGCGGCGGGCGTCGGCGGTCAGATAGATCAGCAGGTTGCGGCAGAAGACGACGTCGTAGGGCGGACGGTCCGCCGCGAATCCAGGGTCGAGCAGATTCGCCCAGTCGAGCCGCACGGCCCGACGCACCCGCTCGGCCAGCACCGCCTGGGCGCCGTCGCACGTGAACCAGCGATCGCGAAAGGCGAGATCGGCGTTGCGGAAGGCATTGGCCGAGTAGCGGCCGGTGGCGGCCCGCTCGAGCGCCCGGCGGCTGATGTCGATCGCGTGGATCGTGAACTGCTCGGCGGTGAGTCCGGCCTCGAACAGGGCCATCGCCACGGAGTAGGGCTCCTCCCCGCCCGCCGCCGGCGCGCAGAGAATCCGCACGGGCGCGCGACCGGGCAGCGCGGCCCGCGTGGCGGCGAAGTCGGCCACGAAGCCGAACACCTGCCGGTCCCGGAAGAACCAGCTCTCGGCGACGATCACGTCTTCCACGAGCAGGTCCCGCGCCGTCGGATCGGCCCGCAGGAGCCTGGCGAACGCCGCCGGGTCGTCGAGGCCTGCGGCCTTCATCCGGCCGCGGACCGCCCGGTGCACGGCGGCCTGCCCGACCGTGTAGGCGTCGAGCCCGATCCAGTCCCGCAGCAGCGCCTCGATGTCGTCGAATCCGCTCATGGCCCCACCTCGGCGGCCGCCGCCGCCAGGCCCGCGGTCAGTTCGGCCGGCAGCAGTTTACGGACGTCGATCACCTGCACGGTCTGGCCGCCGATTCGGAGGGCCCGATCGAGATAGGCGGCGTCCGGCAGCTGCAGCGGCGGCAGCGTCGCCCCCGCCTCGTCCGCCGACCGGACCGCCACCACGTTTTCGGCGACCAGCCCGAGCCGGATCGGCGCCGGCCGCTCGCCGGGCATCGCCCCGGCGGCCTCGGGCTCGACCTCCACGACGATCACGCGGGTGCTGAGCTTGGCGGCCGGCGGCGGAGCGCCCAGCCGGCGGGCGAGATCGATCAGCGGCATCAGCCGGCCGCGGTAGGTGAAGATGCCGAGAAGGTAGTCGGGCGCCCGCGGCAACGGCCGGGCCGACACGAGCGGCAGCACCTCGATCACCCGCCGCGACTCGATGGCATAGGGCTGGCCGGCGATGCTGAAGGTGAGGAGCTGCATGGTCGCTGCCGGGTGCCATCCCGCCGGGGCCGTCCGCGGCTCTAGATGGTGAACCGCGACACCTCCTCCTTCAGGTCGCCGACCGCCTCGCGCAGGTGGACGGTGGCCGCGTTGAAGTCGTGGAGCGCGCCGGCGGTGCGATTGGCCCCCTCGGCGAGTCGCACCATGGCCTCGCGAATCTGGTCGGCCCCCTGGCTCTGGGCCCGCATGCCCTCGGTCACCTGGCCGAACCGGCCCGAGATGCCCTCGACGGCGGCGATGATCTCGCCGAGCTTGCCCGAGACCGCGCCGATCTCGCGGACGCCCGCCCGGACCTGCTCGGCAAACTTGTCCATCTCCATCACGCCGGCGGAGACGGCGTATTGCATCTCCTTCACCATGCGCTCGATGTCGAGCGAAGCGACGGCCGTCTGGTCGGCGAGCCGGCGGATCTCGCGGGCCACTACCAGGAAGCCGAGCCCATACTCCCCGGCCTTCTCGGCCTCGATGGCGGCGTTGATCGACAACAGGTTGGTCTGGTCGGCGACCTTGGTGATCGTCGTCACGGCGAGATTGATGTTGGCGGCCCGCTCGCTGATCGCGGCGAGCTTCGTGCCGAACGAGGAGGTGCTCTCCGCCAGGGTCCGCATCGTCGTGTCCATGCCGGCCAGGTCGGAGCGGCTGTCGGCGGCCATCGCGCCGGTCCGGCCGGCCATCTCGTTGACCTCGGTCATCGTCCGCACGAGCTCCTGGCTCGTGACCGAAATCTGCTTCACGGCCGCCACGGCCTGGCTGGTCGACGCGCCGTAGTCGTTGATCACCTGCTGCTGTTCGCTGGCGGTCGCCTGGATCGCCGTGGCGGTGCTCATCAGGGCGACGGAGGAGTGCTGGATCCGGCCGATCAGCCCGCGGAGGTCGTGGGTCATGGTCTCGATCGACTCCAGCAGTGCGCCGGTCTCGTCGTCGGTGGTGATGTCGACGGTGGCCCGGAGGTCGCCGCCGGCCACCTGCCCGGCGACGGCCA